>CAXGCE010000409.1:0-2924 GCA_964007795.1 uncultured Alphaproteobacteria bacterium
CCAGACAGGGTCAGCGCGCTGACCGCTGGGTGCGAACGCACAGGCCGGCGCCAATGAGCAATAGTGACGCTGTTCCGGGAGGAATGGCGACTGGTTTCCTGCAGCCAGCGGGACACGGCGGCATTCCATTCGGAGTGAACGTCATCGATTGGACAGCGAAGGACCCAACCATGCGGATCTCACTCACACTGGCCTGCGTCATGCTGGCTGGCGATATTTTGTAATCCAGCTGCCAGCTGCTTCAAAGCCGAACGAAACTCAGAGAATTCCATTTCCTGGGCCGACGTGTTTGCTGAAATGGGCTTGTTGAAATGGGGGGGTGTTGACGCGAAGACTTCGATTGCAGGGCTTTTGCCTAAAGCGAGGGCTTTTGAGGCATCTTAGGTAAGCATTCGGGGCATGGGCTTTCAACAACGTCAATCTGACCGGAGGGAATTTACCCTGGTGCTTCAGGGTTAGGCGGCAGGTTGCAAAAGGACGAGTTAATGGACCAAGGTAATCTCGGTCAGTGGCAGCGGGTTTGTGCCCGTTTACGGTCCGAATTTGGGGACGCGGCTTATAATTCATGGTTGCGGCCGTTGAGTTTCGAGCGGATCGACAGCGGCCTCGCCCATCTGCAGGCCCCAACCAGGTTCATGCGTGATTGGGTTTTATCCCATTATGGCGAGCGTATTCGCATCTTTTGGCAGGCTGAGGATTCGACCGTTAGGGATATTAATATATCGGTCCAAGCGGTCACGGGCCGGGTGGCAGCCACTGCGCACGATGGTAATGGCGTTGGGGATCTAGTTACAGCTAAAGCGGCTGTAGATGGCGGAGGGCCATTTGATGACCGGACCGCCGCGCCGCATGCAATACCAGGGCCTTCTGCAAGTCCCCGGACCATGAGTATGGGTTCATCGCTAGATTCCCGTTATCAATTCGACAGTTTCGTAGTGGGCAAATCTAACGAGCTCGCCTATGCCGCCGCTCGCCGAGTGGCTGACACGGCGGAGGTCAACTTTAACCCATTGTTCCTTTATGGTGGCGTTGGTTTGGGCAAGACCCATCTGATGCATGCAATCGCCTGGCACATACGAGAGAGGGATCCCGGCCGCGAGGTCATCTATCTTTCCGCCGAACGCTTTATGTATCAATTTGTTCGCGCTCTACGGGACCGAGAGACCATGGCCTTCAAACAGGTTTTTCGTTCAGTCGACGTTCTTATGATCGACGACGTGCAGTTCTTTTCTCGCAAGGATTCAACCCAGGAAGAGTTTTTCCATACCTTCAACGAACTGGTGGATCAGAACAAGCAGATAGTAATTTCAGCCGACCGCTCTCCTTCGGATCTGGAGGATGTGGAGGAACGCATCCGTTCTCGCCTGGGCTGGGGGTTGGTCGTGGATATTCATCAAACGGATTTTGAATTGCGTTTGGGTATTCTGGAGGCCAAGCTAGCCCGTGCCAGTATACGGGATTTTCCCACCAAGGTGTTGGAATTCCTAGCCTACCGCATCACCTCCAATGTACGGGAACTAGAAGGCGCCCTGAACCGCCTGATTGCCCATTCCCACCTGGTGGGCCGGCCCATCAATCTGGAAATGACCCAGGAGGCACTGCAAGACCTCCTCCGCGCCAATGACCGGAGGGTGACAATTGAGGAAATCCAAAAAAAGGTGGCGCAACATTTTAACATTCGCTTGGCTGACATGCATTCAGCCCGCCGGGCCCGTGCCGTGGCCCGCCCTCGTCAAGTGGCCATGTATCTGGCCAAGCAATTGACCACCCGGTCCCTGCCGGAAATCGGCCGCAAGTTTGGTGGCCGTGACCACACGACGGTGATGCACGCCGTCAAACGTATCGAGGAATTGCGCCAGATGGATGCCAGTCTGGCGGAAGACATCGACCTGCTGCGCCGGATGTTAGAAGCCTAAATATTTTAACCGGAGTGCTTAACAGGATTTGAGTGCGTAGACCGCCTGGGTAGGGTAAATAGCTCAATGACGTTTTCCAGGATCATGATGTTTATTGCCGCAATGGTGATTGCTGTTGCTATCGGATTGACTGTGAACACGCTGTTTCTGAATAAGAACCGTGACAACCCCCGAATAACCGGCGTCGCCGCCATCGGTGGTCCGTTCGAGTTGGTAAACCATAAGGGCGAAACTGTACGCGACACCGATTATCGCGGGTCCTACTTGCTCGTGATGTTCGGCTTTACGAATTGCCCCGATGTCTGCCCGACGGAACTGCAATTGATTACGGAAGCCCTGGGCGTTTTGGGACCGACGGCCAAGAAAGTACAACCGCTGATGATTACCATGGATCCAGAGCGGGACACGGTTGAGGTCCTGGCCGATTATGTGAGCAATTTTCATCCCTCGATCATGGCATTGACGGGTTCCGTGGAACAAATCAAGGCTGTTGCGGGCGCCTACAAAGCTTATTTTGCCAAGGGCGCGATCGACAAGGACGGCGAGTATTTCATGGACCATTCTCCGTTCATTTATTTGATGGGCCCGAATGGCCAATATCTCCACCATTTCGCACCCAACACGTCGTCAGAGGTAATAGCGGCGCGGATCCAGTCGGCGGTCTCGGAAAGTTAGGGAAACGTAAAGACGGTCCCGTTACCTATTGCCCCCCGAATTAGGTCGCTTATCATACGGCATGGCGGATAAGACAACAGTCCCTGATGACAAGCCGTATTGGGAGAGTAAGTCTCTTGACCAAATGACCAGGGAAGAATGGGAATCCCTGTGCGATGGCTGTGCGAAATGTTGTCTGCATAAGCTGGAGGATATTGAAACCGGCGAACTGGCGTTTACCAACGTGGCATGCCGCCTTTTGGATATTGCTGCCTGCAACTGCAGCAACTACAAAAGGCGATCCGAACTGGTACCGGATTGTGTGGTGCTGGACCCACAAAACGTGGCACAACT
>CAXGCE010000410.1:0-2923 GCA_964007795.1 uncultured Alphaproteobacteria bacterium
CACGTTTTTCTGCCTCCAAAGAGTCGCCCGAGAACTGATTGACAGCGGTCAGGGAGGCCGGATAATCAACATCGCCTCTATAGCTGGCAAGGGCTATTCAGGCACCTCCAACGCTGCCTACGCTGCCAGCAAAGGCGCGGTGTTGGCTATGACTCAGATAGCTGCGCACCAGCTTGGCCGCTACGACATCAACGTCAACGCTATCTGCCCGGGTTTGATTGAAACCGGGATGACCAAACCCATATTTGACCGTGCCCGGGCCCGGGGTACCGAAGGCAAAATTGGCCAGCTAAATCCCACCCGCCGCAACGGCGAGCCGGAAGAGATCGCCAATATGGCCTTGTTCCTGGCCTCTGACGAGGCGTCTTATGTCAACGGTCAGGCCTATGCCGTTGACGGTGGCCTCTCCTCGACCCATCCCTTTGTCCCGAAAGTGTGATTCTTCAGCTCGGCAGGGCGCGGCGGATTAGAGGGACGATGGTGATCATTTTGCCGATTGGTTCGTCGATGAATTTTCTAATGGCGGCATGGACGTCAGCGTCGACGGTCGCATTCAGTGGGATTGGACTGGCCAGTCCCGGCGCGACCTGGTCGGCGCGACGGTGCCCCTCGGCGACGACACCCTGGATCAACGGTTCAAGACGCCCGCTGGCAGCGTATGGTGCTATTATGGCGTGCATTAGAGCTAGATAAGCTGGCCAATGAGCCAGATGCCGGTACATGCTGGCCAGGATTTCGTCGCGCCCGCCGATGCGGTTTAGGTCCGTTACCACAGCTGCGACATGAGGTGCCATTCTGTCCAGGGTGAGCAGTTCCGGCATTTCTCCTTCAATTGGCGGTTCGAAGGGAGCTGGAGGCGCTTCTGAGGCATTCCCCCATCGTCCTTTTAGACGGGCTAACAAGGCACTGTGGGCGATCATGTTCATGGCGTTGCTGCGTTCATAGCTTTGCTGGATCATTTCAATCCTGGCCATGTCGTCCCCATCAAGACCGACGGCAGCTAAGACATACTGGCTTAGCCCCGTAAGGACCGGAATATCCAAATCGGCGCGCAAGGCCGCTGCCTGCGCCGCGACGGTACCATCGTCATACACCGGCTTTAAGGAATTCCAGGCCCATGACAAGGCTCCGGGGAATGTTGCCAAATGGCGCCAAATCAAATTCACCACTGGAACACCCAAAGTAGCGCGGATATCCGAGTAGAGTTCTGCGATGTCGCCAGTCGCTTCTGACTCGGCGATAGCCGGAACTGGGTCACCGGATGTATTCGTCATGATCAGGGAACGAGAACGATTTTGCCGTACGCGCCGGGACGCAAGACGCTTGTGTGCGCCTCAATGGCTTCAGAAAGCGGTAACTCTCGTCCGATCACCGGATCAAGACTGCCATTTTCTAATCCGGTTCCAAGTGCGTCATGAATCGCTTTCATGTCGTCAGGCGAGGTGTTGGGCAAAGCCATGCCGATGATCGAAAGATCCTTCATCATCGTCTGCCGGGGGTTGATTTCTATTGCGCCGCGGCTGCCGATAACGACGATACGACCAAACGGCGCAGCAATATCGATGTCTCTGGCCAAGTTCACATTGGCGAGCATTTCCAAAATGACATCCGGCCCCTTGCCGTCCGTTAGTTCAGCCACGGCATCAAGATAGCCGGACTGTGTGTGATCCAGGACGTGGTCCGCGCCCTGTTGCCGGACTAGTTCCAGACCTCGTTTGCTTCCAGCAGTGCCAATTGTCGTAAGGCTTAGGGGCTTAGCAAGCTGGAGGGCGGCGGTGCCAACAGCGCCGCTAGCACCATGGATCAGCATGCTTTCACCCGCCTTTACGTCGCCGCATTGCATCATGGCGCGATAGGCGGTGCCGTATGGTATGCCTATCGCCGCGCCTTGTGCGAAGCTTATGTTGTCAGGTAGCGGCAGCAAATGTTCAGCCTGACGCACAACTTGTTCGGCATAACAACCCGTCCACGCATTCTCTCCTACCGATCCGGCGGCATAGACTCGCCTGCCGGGCTGGAGGTCGCTTACGCCCTCGCCGGCGGATAGCACGGTGCCAGCAGCATCGCTGCCCGGGGTGAAGGGCAATACGGGCCGGATGGCGTGCATGCCTGCGCGAATGTAGGTTTCCACCGGATTGACGCCGATGGCCTCAACTTTCATGACGACTTGGCCCGGGCCAGCAACAAGGTCAGGGACATTCTCGTATTGCAAGACCTCCGCCCCACCAAATTCGTGCACCCGCACAGCTTTCATTGTTGCCTCCTTCCGTTGGGTTAATCGTGAAGTCGTTACGTCCCCTCGATTATGCACAGACTGCATTTGGATGCAGCCTGATGCAGGGGTCAGATTGGAGAATTTCCTTGAATGGTACCATTCATTGGCCAGTTCGAAACTGCGGAAATTTATCTTCACCACTCGTGGCGGTGGCTCCCCATCCATCTTTTCCCATTGTCTTGCACGGATAATGAATTTGTTGCCGAATTTTGCAACGGTTCAAGGGATTTACGCTGTGTATTTGGCTTATTGATCAGCGTTCTAGAAGTCGATTTGCGCGATCACGTATTCAACGGCCATAAGCCGTATCCTTTTTTTAGATCATGTCTTCGGGTTTGACATTACGGATGTTGCGGCCGCCGCGCTTTACGCCTTCGGCAGTGAGCTCCAACAGAGTCAAATTTGCCATGGGTATGTTGGTGTATTCGGTCAATGGCATATCATTCAAGAAACAAATCAAGGTGCGTAACACGCCGCCATGTACTACCAGGAAGACCCTCTCGCAGGGTTCAATTCCGGCAATGATGTCAGTGATGCCCGCGACGACACGATTCTGCAATTCCAAAAGGCTTTCTCCCCCCCATGGCGCGCCGTCCCAGGGCCGCTCCTGCCAGGTTCGCAGGGCCTCCCTGTCTTTTTCTTCTATTT
>CAXGCE010000411.1:0-2912 GCA_964007795.1 uncultured Alphaproteobacteria bacterium
TGTCCGGTGGAGCCAGCCGGGAAACCTGGTCGTTCGATGCTATCCCGCGCGACGGCAGCCGGAAGCCCTTAATCCTGAAGCGCGATCCCTTAGATGAAAATAAAGAAAATGATGCCTTTGCGGGTGAAGTGCATCTTGGTGTGGACCGATGGACGGAAGGACGGTTGATGCAACTGGCTGGCGAGGCCGGGGTGCCTGTACCGGAGGTGCCGTTCTTTTTGGAGGCGGATCAACTCACCTCCGCAGGCTTTGTCATGCAGCGTTTGGAGGGAGAGGCCCTGGGGCGTCGGATTTTGCGGGAAGACACCTTTGCACGGGCCCGGCAGAAGTTGGCCTTTCAATGCGGCAAAGCAGCGGCACGGTTGCACTCTATTCCCCGTAATCGATTACCAAATCTACCGAATTTGGGTGTTTCAGAGGCCTTGGCCTACAACAGGGATGTGGTGGATTCGTTCAAACAACCGCATGCGGGTTTTGAATATGCATTCCATTGGCTGCGGGAACGGTTGGAGTTGGCGGGCGACGGCATTGGACTGGTGCATGGAGATTTTCGCAACGGTAACTTGCTAGTCGATCGCGACGGTCTGGCGGGGGTTTTGGATTGGGAACTAGGGCACATGGGCAATCCTTTGAATGATTTGGGATGGATTTGTATCCGTGCCTGGCGCTACGGCTATTACGACAAACCCGTGGGTGGCTTTGGTGAAATAGAGGATCTGCTGGATGGCTATGAAGCAGGCGGCGGTGGGCGCGTTTCCAGAGATGCATTGCACTTTTGGGAGGTCTTTGGCTGCATGCGGTGGGGGGTGATTTGTATGACCCTGGCTTTTACCCATATCACTGGCAAGGAACGGTCTGTTGAGAAAATCTCGATCGGCCGACGCGCGGTGGAAGGCGAATACGATTTGTTGCAGCTAGTGGATTAGATGACGAACGCGGTACAGAACCCGGAACTGACGGCGGCGGAGCAATTGACGCAGGTGCTGCGAGACCGCATGATAGTCGAATACGGCGAGGGTGCAAACATTGACGGTTTGGCGCGCCTTTCAGGCGGGGCCAGCAGGGAGACCTGGTCATTTGATGCTCTAAAACCGAATGGCGACTGCCAACCCCTGATCCTTAAGCGCGATCCCATGGACCGGCAAGTCGACAAACAGTTCGAGGGCGTGCCCGAGGGCCGCTTGGCGGTAGACCGCCTCACCGAAGGACGCCTGATCCAACTGGCCGACGAAGCCGGAGCACCGGAACCCGTTGTGCCGTTCTTCCTACATTCGGATGAACGTACCACGCCCGGATTTTTCGCCCACCGTCTGAACGGCGAGACACTGGGCCGACGCATACTGCGCGACGATGCCTATGCTCGGGCCCGGTCGAAGCTGGCTTTTCAAGTAGGCCACGCGGCGGCCAGGTTCCATGGCATAGACATGGAGGCGCTACCGACAATGCATGGCATGCCGGTTGCGGAGGAATTGTTGCATTACCGTCGGATTATGGATTCCTTTCATCAGCCTCATGCCGGCTTTGAATATGGCTTCTATTGGCTGGGCGAGCGGATGGAGTTAGCTGGAGATCGCTATTCCCTTTGTCACGGTGATTTTCGCAACGGTAATATTCTTGTGGATGAAGACGGTCTAGCGGGCGTGCTGGATTGGGAGTCCGCTCATTTGGGCAATCCCAGCGCAGATCTGGGGTGGATGTGCGTGCAGGCATGGCGATATGGTTACAACGATAAGGTTGTGGGTGGTTTTGGCAATGTCGGTCAGCTTCTGGACGGCTATGAGGCGGGCGGCGGTATACGAATCAATGAAGAAGAGATTAATTTTTGGCAGATTTTTGGAACTTTACGCTGGGGCATTTTGTGCATGATTTTGGGCTTTACCCATCTAGATGGTGATCAAAGAACCGTGGAATACGCCGCGATCGGCCGTCGGGCTGCGGAAACAGAATACGATCTGATGTTGCTGCTAGATTAAAGGAATTAGGATGCCAACGGATAGACCTAACGCGGCCGAACTAGTCGAAGCTGTGCGTGAATTTCTTGAAGATCATGTGGCACCTAATGTGGAGGGACAGTTGGCTTTTCACGCGCGGGTTGCCATTAATGCCTTGGCTATTGTTGAACGCACTATGGGTCAGGGCGACGCCATGGACGATGCCGAGTTGGAACGACTGAAAAATCTTTTGGACCGCGACGGCAATTTGGCGGAATTGAACGCCGCATTGTGTCGGGCCATCCGGGCAGGAGAGATTGATGGCCAAAGGGAGGCATTGCTGGCGCACTTGCGGCGAACGGCCGAGGACAAAATTGCTTTGGCCAACCCGCGCTATCTTGTGAAACGGGGTTGAATGTCCGCGCCCAGGGATGGTACCGCCCAGCAATTGGCCCGAGGAGTGGGGCGCCTTTTGAGACATATGGGATACGACAGCCTAACAGAATTCACTTTGCGTTCCGGACGCCGGGCGGATGTTGTCGGCATTGATCGAAAGGGTAAGATTGTCATCGCGGAAATCAAAATGAGCGCGGCAGATTTTCGCGCCGATCAGAAATGGCCGGAATACATGGATTTTTGCGATCTGTTCTATTTTGCTGTGCCGCTCGAATTTCCTGTGGAGATCCTGCCCAAAGAATCGGGTTTGATCCTGGCTGATGCCTATTCCGGCGATATTGCCCGCCCATCTCCCAAAATTTCCAAACCCTTGCATGCTAGCCGACGCCGGGAGGTCACCCTGCGATTTGCTCGCGCTGCCGCCAAGCGCCTTAGGCGATGGGAGGATCCAGTGCCGTGACCCATTGTTGTCTTGCCGGCAGACAAGGCTTATTGCGACGCGGTCGATGTTAAAGGTGGCATTATAGAGCTTAGTTTAACCGTCGAACGATAACAGCTGTATTGTTTCAGTGGCTATCGTGATGA
>CAXGCE010000412.1:0-2893 GCA_964007795.1 uncultured Alphaproteobacteria bacterium
AAAGAGTGTCAAAGTAAATGCTCGCAAATTTGACCTTGATCTGACGTTACAAGTTTTCGCGGAAATGGCCGCCAATTCCGGGTTCATCGGCGACGGAGTGTTGCGCATTCACGGACTGAAAAAAATAATGACGAAGCTTGGTCTCCAGGACTTTCCGCCAGTCGCCGAATTAATCAAGAATGAGAAATCAAACGTCGGTAGCGAATGCACGTCATTTGATATAGCTGTGCGCCCCGATGGAATGTTGACGGTAAATAGTTGTCCGGTGTTATCCTTGGCGTCCATATAAAATTCAGTGCAATTAACTACTACGACCAAAAGGCCATGCCCACAATAGTCCTGATTTCCCGATGAAACGGCGTTCCCACGAAATCTAATATGGAACACCTCACTCGCGATATAGCCACGCTATTAGGTCTCGCCGCCATTATTGGCTACATCAATCATCGGTTCCTGCATCTGCCACGAACCATTGGGCTGGTACTGATTGCCATGGCTGCCTCGCTGATCGCCTTGGGGATTGACGCTTTGATACCAGGTTGGGGGGTCGGACCTGGATTTAGGGCAGTCCTGGTCGACATCGATTTCAGCGATACCTTGATGCAGGGGATGTTGGGTTTTCTATTATTCGCCGGCGCCTTGCATGTAGATTTGGGGCACCTGGCCAAGCGCGGATGGGCCATAGCGGCCTTGGCTACAGGCGGATTGTTGGTATCCACCGGGATAGTTGGCGTTGGTATTTGGTTCGTATTCAACCTAACTGGATTAAATATACCCCTGATCTATTGCCTGCTATTTGGCGCTTTGATCTCGCCGACTGACCCCGTGGCAGTATTAGGCATTCTGAAGACCGTTAAGGTGCCCGCTAGCCTGGAAGCTAAGATTGCCGGCGAGAGCCTATTCAATGACGGCGTGGGTGTCGTCATCTTTGTAATCCTATTGGCGATGGCGACCTCTGGGGGCAATGCCCTCACCTTGGGTGACATCACATTTTTGTTTTTGCGAGAGGCCTTGGGTGGAGCGGCCTTGGGATTGGCGGCAGGAGCCGTAGCATTTTGGGCTTTACGATCGATTGATGAATACAATCTAGAGGTCATCATTACATTGGCCCTTGTGACGGTCACTTATGAAGTAGCCCATATGCTGCATACCTCCGGGCCCATCGCTGTGGTCGTGTCGGGCCTTTTGATTGGCAATCACGGGACTCGCCTAGCCATGAGCGAGACAACGCGGGAGCATTTGACAAATTTCTGGACGCTGATCGATGAGATCTTGAATGCGGTATTGTTCCTACTAATCGGTCTGGAAGTCATCATCATCTCAACCACACCTAGTTTGATGTGGGTTTCCCTTATCGCCATTCCTCTGGTCTTAGGGGCCCGGTTCGTAGCAGTCGCCGTTCCCATTGGCGTGTTTGGATTATTCCGTGATTTCACCAAAGGAGCTATTCCGGTTTTGACTTGGGGTGGATTACGGGGCGGCATTTCTGTTGCTCTGGCATTATCCTTGCCTAACGGTGATGAGAAAGACGCAATTGTCACCGTCTGTTACACGGTGGTGGTATTTTCCATCTTGGTGCAAGGATTGACGATCGGCAAATTAGTGCAGCGAGTCGTCCCTACACAGAGTGATGTAACCGCGCATAATTGAACTGGATTAGTAGTCCAACCGGATGGATTAACAGACCCAAAAGTCGGACTGCAGACAGCGGCCTGAACACCGCGCTCATGTCTGTGGCGGCATGGGCAGTTTTGTGGTTCCATTTAGACAAACAATCAACGGTTTATTAGTCGCCGGCTTTAATAGTGACTTCTTTGCCTCTGTCTCGCAGAGCTCGGTGGACGAGATCATATAATGTTAGGAAGTCGGCGGAGAATTCTCATTCCCTTGTCCTATCGATACACAGGACATACCCTGGCACCAAATAGGATCATGAGCTCGGAGCGGCATATGGACATTCGACAAGGTTTCATTGAAAGCATCGGCAACACGCCGCTGATCCGACTAACAAAAGCCTCAGACCTGACCCAATGCGAGATTTATGGCAAAGCCGAATTCCTTAACCCAGGTGGTTCCGTCAAGGACCGAGCCGCCTTGGCAATTGTCAAGGCGGCCGAGACCCGAGGCGATCTAAGACCAGGTGGAATAATTGTCGAAGGTACTGCTGGCAACACCGGCATCGGGCTCGCGCTGGTCGGCGACCCCCGTGAAGGACTCTACGTTCCCTTCGTGGGAGACGGCCTCGCTGCTGGAGAAGGTCTTGCTCCGGGGGCGGTGATCGATTGCCTGGGTTCGCTGTGGCCCTCCGAGGCCGGGCCGGGGCGGAGCTGGTGCGCCTTCGATTCGAAGCAGACCCTCTCGGCGTTCGCCGAACTCGGCCTGGCTCTGCCCCTTCCGTCCGACGACATTGGCCTGGCCGCACAACTCGTCGACCCGCTCTGGCCGGTCCGTCTTTGGGATGACCACGACGCGATCATGATCGAGCAGCCAGCGAATCACCACCTGCGCAGGCTTCTTGCCGGCTTCGGCGCCTACCTGCGCGATGATGTCTGAACCAGGACCGGATGCGAATGCGCCAAGCGCGAGCGGGGCGTACGCAATCACAGTGATGTCCTGCTCCTGACAGTACGGGAGGATGTCGGTTTCAATCGCCCGGCGCAGCACGCTGTATTCCACCTGATTCGAGACCAGAGGCGAGGAATATAGCGCGTCCTGTGCAGTCTCCAATTGCTTGACGTTGAAGTTGCTCACGCCGATGAACCGGATCACACCGCCCGCCACCAGTTGTTCAGAACCTGCCGTTTAGAAATTAGATACTAGTACTAGTTATAATAATAATAATAATATCATGAAAAATTATAAGGATTGCCTCGCAACACATTTTGCCTTTCGC
>CAXGCE010000413.1:0-2891 GCA_964007795.1 uncultured Alphaproteobacteria bacterium
GTGCGCGGTGAACTAGGATATGGCAATCTGGATGCCCGGGATAAGGATGAATTGCTGAACCAGGGTTACCGTGGTTCCCGCTATTCGTTTGGCTATCCGGCCTGTCCCACGATGTCCGACCAGAGAATAATTTTGGATCTTCTGGAAGCGGATCGCATTAACCTGGTCATGGGGGACGAGGACCAGTTGCATCCGGAACAGTCGACCTCGGCCATCGTGGTGCATCACCCTCAGGCGAAATATTTCAGCGTTTAAGGCAATTGTGCGCGGGTTTGGTGCTGCCCCATTATTTTTGAACTAATTCCTTGTTTTTGGTGGAATGTCATGAAGAATTTTCTGGTGCGCCGGATGATTTAACATGGCCTGCTGGCGCTTGCCGGAGGCGAGACAAGCGGTGACGCCGACCACAAGGCTGAAAGATCACAACATTTGTCATTGCCATCCAGAATCAATCTTCGAGGAATTCTCGGGTCTGTTCGATGGCTTCAGCCAAGCCTAGGCGTTGCACCTCTAAACCTTGTGGGAAGGCTGTGGTCAGGCGCGTGGGCAGCATTCCGTCCAGCATTATAAACACGCCCTTGTCATCAGCCCGGCGAAGGAGACGTCCGTACGCCTGCTTCAGGCGCAAACGGGCAATCATGTCGTCATAGCCTTTGCCAAACGCCTTTTTTCGTGCGCGGTGCAGGATATCTGGCCGGGGCCAGGGCACCCGGTCGAATACAATGAGGCGCAGAGACCGGCCTGGCACATCGACGCCGTCTCTGACCGCATCTGTACCTAGCAGGCAGGCGTCCTCCTCGGCCCGGAAAATATCTACTAGGGTGCCGGTGTCCATGGCGTCCACATGCTGTGCGAGGATAGGAATGCCTGCCGCGTCCAGAGGCTGGATGATTTTCTCATGTACGGCACGTAGACGTTGAATTGCGGTGAATAGGCCGAGTGCTCCACCACCCGCGGCTAGGAATAATTCTCGATAGGCCGCTGCAACGTCGTTGGGCCGGTTACGGTTGACGTCTCCTACGATCAATATTCGCGTCGCAGTCGGGTAGTCAAAGGGGGAGGGCAGGCTTGTTCGTTCTGCAGGTAGGGCTACGTGCAAGGCGCCCGTGTGAACTTCTGCCGAACGCCAGTCATCCGGTGCCTCAGGGGGATTGTCCCTCAAGGTTGCAGAGGTGATGACCACACCATGGGCTTGACGCAATACCGTCTCAGCAAAGGGTTGCGAGGGGTCGACCCAATGACGACGCATGCCAATGTCACGGTCCTGTCCGCCGATGCGTTCGATGGCAAACCAGTCCACGAAATGCTCTGGCGTTTTCTGGCCCAGGTCCAAGAGCATGGCGCGCCAAGCCTGTAACATACCTGCCCGCTGTCTTAGGCTACGGGTAGCTGCTTCGATGCGCAGGCGAGTGGGTGTATCCAAATTTTCCGCCTCCTCATTCAGTCGCGTGATTAGATAGCGGACAAGTTCCATCAAAGGTAGGCGCAGAGATTCCAAGGCCGCCGCAGTCTCGCTGGCGGCCTGTAACAGATCACCGTCTAGCTCCTCAACGGAGACTTCCAGACTATAGGGGGATCGGATGTCGTCCACGCGCGCTAACACCATGTGGTGGACCTTGGCTAAAAAAGTTTCCATGGGGCCGCGTGGGTTGTTCTCTATCGCTCGGTTTAGCCAACCCGGTGCGGCCAGAGCCTGGGCCGTGCGCAGGACGTTTTTCTGAACCAATAAGCTATCGTTATCGCTAATTAGATCGCCAATGCGTGCCTCCAATCCGCGGGTACGTCGACTTCGACGTGAATTGGCTTCTGAGCCCAGCAGCCAGCGCCGTAGTTCCGCTCCCTCACTACCTGTGGCATGGGCGGCGAAGGTGCTGTCGGCAGCGTCGAAGACATGATGCCCCTCGTCAAAAATATAACGAAGGGGAAGTTGCCCGCTATCCGCCTCGAGCACGGCGCGGGTCATTACTAAGGCATGGTTTGCTACGACAATTTCTGCGTTCATGGATTCATGTCGGCTGCGTTCGATAAAGCATTTGGAATAGTGCCGGCAGGCGGAGTAGATGCATTCGCCCCGATGATCCGTCAGGGTGGCAATGGTGCCGGCACCGAAAAGTGTGGCCAGCCAACCAGGGAAGTCGCCGCCCACCATGTCGCCATCCCTTGTATGTTCCACCCAGCGTGCAATCAGGCCGAGTGCCACGGAACGGCTAGGGTCGGTGCCTGAGGCTTTGGTCGCCTCTTCAAAATTCAACAGACACAGGTAATTTTCCCGGCCCTTGCGTATCACAACGTTACGTTTCTTTTGCGCCGGGTCGGGATACAGTCGATCCAATTCGCCATCGATTTGCCGTTGCAGGTTCCGCGTGTAGGTGGACAGCCAGACAGTGCCACCGTTTTTGCGAGCCCAAAGGCTGGCCGGCGCAATATAGCCCAACGTCTTGCCCACACCGGTTCCGGCTTCTGCGAGGACTAGACGGGGCATTTCGGCTTCTTGCCGCGGCGTGAATGCGACGGATGTGGCGGCGGCATAGGCGAACTGCTGCGGCCGACTTTCCGCGCTAGCACCGATCAATTCTGCCAATTTTTCTTGTGCTTCATCTGGTCCAATGGCGTAGTCAGAGGGCGGCGGTGGAGCCGGCCCATACTCCCGCTCTGGCAAACATTGCCAAGCCGCGAACGCACCGCCCGTGCTCTCTTCCGGCATGCCGAGGGCGGTTAGAACGGGTGGCCCCCATCGCCAGCCTCCCTGGGTCAGGGTGAAGGCGATGGCGCCTAATCGCTCGCGATTTTCCATTGCTGCGGACAATTCGTTCAAGAGAGAATTAGTTGCTTTTACCAAGGTAAAAGCCGCTTCCACAGCATCGCTCGGCGGCGAAAGGTTCATTGCAGCA
>CAXGCE010000414.1:0-2886 GCA_964007795.1 uncultured Alphaproteobacteria bacterium
GACAGCTAGATTGCCATTTTGATCCGCGCTTGTCAGCCTGCGGCTTTGGTCATGACCGTAGCCATGCGGCGGCTGAACGCTGCCGTGTCGGGCAGGACTTCGCCCTCAATGATGCGGGCTTGGTCTAACAGAAGGTGTGCCAGATCCGCCAGATCGTCTGCGGCGCCGCCTTTGATTGCGGCGGTCGCCATGTTTTTGATCAGGGCATGCCCAGGGTTGATCTCGAGGATCCTGACCGATTTTGTATCCAACTGTTTGTGCGCCTTCAACATGCGTTCAAGACGCATGTCCATGTCTCCTTCGTCTGCAACTAGACATACAGCGCTGTCGGTTAAACGATCAGATGTGCGCACATCCTTGACAGACTCGCCTAAGGTCTGTTTGACCAGGGCGATCAGGGTAGCGATCTCCGAATCTTTGGTGGTTTCCTCTTCCTCGCTTTCATCCTTCTCCGGCTCTTCGCCGATTTTTGATAGATCGGTAGCACCACGGGTGGCTGACGTTAATGCATGGCCGTCGTGTTCGAACACTGCTGACAGCCAAAAATCGTCGACCGGATCGGACAATAGCAGTACTTCCACGCCTCGGGCGCGGAAACCTTCTAGTTGCGGACTATTTTCCAGAGTCTCAAAATTGTCACCGGTGATGTAATAAATTGCTTCCTGGCCTTCCTTCATGCGGCTCACATAATCATTCAAGCTAACAAGATCACTTCCGGAGGTTGAGCGAAAACGCACCAATTCCAGCAATTCATCCCGGCGATCTTGGTCTTCGTAAAGGCCTTCTTTCAGTACTGGTCCAAAATTATCCCAGAATTCAGCGTATGCTTCCGGCTTCTTCTTGGCCTTTTTCTTCAGTTCCTTCAGGACCCTACGGGTAATGGCCTGATTCATGTGGCGCATCAAGGGGCTGTTCTGCAGCATCTCGCGGCTGATGTTCAGCGGCAGATCTTCACTATCCACGATGCCTCGCAGAAAACGCAGATACGAGGGTATCAACCCTTCTGCCTCGTCGGTGATGAAAACCCGGCGGACATAGAGTTTTACCGCATGACGTCGGGCGGGATCGAATAGATCGAAAGGTTGGCGCGTCGGCACAAACAGCAGGCCCGTGTATTCGATTTTACCCTCGGCCTTGTAATGCAGGGTAAGCCAAGGGTCGTCCATTACATGGCCAACATGGTGGTAGAATTCGGAGTATTGCTCGTTGGTAATTTCTTTTTTGGGCCGACTCCAAATAGCGGATGCTTCATTGGCGGTGGTTTCTTCGCCATCGTCGACCTGCAACATAATCGGCAAGGCAATGTGGTCAGAGTATTTCTTTACCACACCTTGGAGGTGATGTTCCTCGAGCCATGAGTCCTCGCCCTTTTTTAAGTAGATCAGAACCGTGGTGCCGCGGCCTTCGCGCTGGGCTTCGTCTATGGCGAACTCCCCTAGACCGTCCGAGGCCCAGAGCCAGGCCTCCTCTTCGCCGGCGCGGCGCGATGTGACTTCAACCTTGTCCGCTACCATGAACACGGAATAGAAGCCGACGCCGAACTGGCCGATCATCTGTACGTCCTTCGCTTCATCGCCGCTCAGGTTCTTCATGAAGGCTGAGGTGCCTGACCGAGCGATGGTTCCTAGATCGCTAATTAAGCCATCACGGTTCATGCCGACGCCGTTGTCGGATAGGGACAAAGTGCGGGCCGCCTTATCTACCTTTATTTGGACCTTGAAATCGGGATCATCTTCCAGGATTCCGGAATCTGTGATGGCCAGGTAGCGTGCCTTGTCACAGGCGTCTGATGCATTGGAGATCAACTCCCGTAGAAACACCTCCTTGTCGGAGTAGACGGAATCGACCATCAATTTCAGAAGTTGTGCGACCTCGGTCTGGAAGGAGAGTGTTTCCTCGCTCATGTCTCGTCGTCCCTTAACTCTTTCTGTCGTCCTTGACCAACAACTGGTTGGCCCCGGTTATGAAATCTTTAGCTTTGTATTCGGGGATGCGATAGGCCCAGGGGCTAAAACGCTGGTTAATATTGGCCACCTCAACTTTGGCGTCTCCGGCACTTTTCATTTTTTTCTTCTGCTCGGTTGTCAGGCCGTCCAGCATGATGTCGGCCGCATCAAACCGGGTCATGAACTGAAGCCAGTAGCCGTCCTTTTCCTTTTTCACGGTCACCTCGATGGTAACGCCGTCAAAGGTCTTAAAAATAGCCTTGTTGGCGTCAGTAAAATCGACTTTGGAAGCGGGCTGCACGTCCTCAAAATTCAGGAAGCCCAGGGCAGAACCCAGGGCATTGCCGGCTGTGTCATGCAAGGGCTTCATGCCCTTTGGGATATTGGTGATTTTGAAATCCCGGCTGTTAGGATCGGTGCGAGTGACTCCGGCGCGGGCGCCATTGGCCTGGATGGTCGTGGCTGCACGCACTCGCTGGCGTGCGATTGTGGGCATGGTATTATCCAGCCAGCGGTCGATGGTCTCCCAAACCTCCACCCGACCGGAAGCTAGATAGCTTTGATTTTGGTCCAGGCGCCGGACGTAATGGATGCCATCCTCTGATTTTGTGGGTGACGATTTAGTCTTGCCAACGACGATTGCCGCAATGGATTTGCCGGAGCGATCGGCCAAGACAATAGTGGTACCTCGGCCGCCGTCATTAGGTGATTTCAGGAACAGTCGGTCATGCAATTCCGGCTTGGCGGTCTTGGCTTCCAATAAGCGCGTGTTGGCGATGCCTACGACGGCTTGTTTGATAGTTTCAAACTTTACGGGATAGCCACCGCGTTCCTTTACCTGCCACTGCTCTGAACTGGACCGTTCAATGCTAAAGGATAGCTTGGGTGTTTGCACGTCGATGCGCGCGATTTCGTTGACCTGATTAATCAGACCGGGGAA
>CAXGCE010000415.1:0-2872 GCA_964007795.1 uncultured Alphaproteobacteria bacterium
CAAGTTAGCCCCTTGGAGCCGGCGAATGACCCACTTTTCTCAAACATAAACAAATACGCACAATGGCAGCTTGTGGTTGCGGTGACCTTGCGCTGAGGCGCAATGAATGGAATAGGGCAAGACCATTCTTCTCCTAACAACAATATTCTCAAGCTAGGGAGCCATGGTCGGTCACGACGGGTATGTGTTCAACCAGCACTACCTTTGCAAACATGCAACAAGTTCCAGGTGACGGCTCCAGGGAAACTGATCAACTGGCGTTACTGATAGAAGGCGATACCCACCATCAACCAGCGTCCGTACGTCGCGGACAAAGGTGGATAGATTACAGGATATCCCGACGATTCTTGGTACCATCGAAGCCGCTATAATTCGTGATTGACTGCGGGCGCCGGCCCGCGGTGGATCGAACACAACCGCCTCAAACCCATTCAACTCCGCCACCGAAAGAGGTCGCCGCACCAAATCCCGCATCTTTACTTCAACCCTTGTGAGGCGCGCCGCATTCCGGCCCTGGATCATGGCTTGGACCTGATCCCTATCACCCTCCACGGCAACAACCTCGACATCTTGTCCCATGGCGAAGCTGAATGTACCTATGCCGGCGAATAGATCCACGATCTTCGTGGCCTCGCCGACGCCTTGGCGCACGATCGCCGCTAGGCTTTGTTCTCCCATCAAGCTGGCCTGCAGGAAGCCACCCGGCGGCGGCGTGATGGCAACGCCCTGAATGTTCACGCGTGGTGTCCGACGAACCAAGACCACGTCGGGTTGGTTGCCTACGGATAGGCGTGCCAAATCCGTGGATTCGGCAAATTCGGCCAGGCACATGTCGGTTTCTGCACTATGGCGGATATTGGCGGCCAGCCAAACGTCCAAACCTGTTGCCGTTTCCGTGATATGGACATTGGCTTTTCCGCTCGCGGGCAACAGGACCTCCAACAGGACGCGCAAATCGTCCAACACGGCCGTAATCGCGGGTACTAGAAGATGACATTGTTCAATATTGATGATGTTGTGGCTTGCCGCTGCGTTAAAGCCCAATTGTACGCCTCTTTGGGTCCGCCGAGCGGTGAAACGGGCGCGGCGGCGACTGGCAGTAGGGACAACAACAAGGTCTCGGATCTTGGTAACATCCAGATCTCGGCGGGACATGGTTTGTCGAAGGAGGTTAACTTTCCAGTCGCGGTAGGCGTCATCCCGCACATGTTGAAGGGCGCAACCACCGCAGAAACCAAAATGTGAGCAGGGCGCCTTTACCCGATCCGTTCCTGGGTTCAAGACTCGGTCGAGATGCGCAATCAGCGCGTCATTACGCCTGGTGACGATCGTCGCCTCCACACGATCCCCGGTCACGGTATGGGGAATATAGACTACTCGGTCACAATAATCGGCAATGCCGTCACCGCGGGCACCGATGGACTTAATGTCGAAGACAGTCAAAAATCTATCCGTTGTGGCGACCGGCAATCAAAAATTCTACATTGCCTTTGGGACCTTTGATAGGACTGACGACAGTGCCTAACGCGGTCCAACCCTCCTGTCCATTCAGCCATTCAAGCATGTCAGCGAGAACCTGGGCATGTAATTCAGGGTCACGTACCACGCCGCCTTTGCCAACACGACCTGGACCGACCTCGAACTGCGGCTTGATCAGTGCTACCAAACAGGCACCGGATGCAGCCAAAGACAATGCGGCGGGCAGGACAGTGCGTAAGCCGATGAAGGAGGCGTCACAGACAACCATGTCGACAGCTTCGGGCACTTGTGCCCGGCTCAAGTACCTGGCGTTGGTCCTCTCCAACACGACCACCTGCTCGTTATTGCGCAAAGACCAAGCCAACTGGCCACGGCCCACGTCAACTGCATAAACCCGTGCTGCACCAGCCTGCAGTAGTACATCAGTAAAACCACCCGTCGAGGCACCAATGTCTAAGCAAGTCAACCCCTTGGGATCGATTGCAAATGACTCGAGCCCGTGGGCCAACTTAATGCCACCGCGCGAAACCCAGGGCTGCTCCTCTCCCTTGACGGTAATCTGGGCATCAATGGCCAATTCCTCACCCGGTTTATCCAGACGGCGATCCGGGCCATGCACATTGCCGGACATAATCAAGGCCTGAGCCTTGCTGCGACTTTCCGCCAGGCCACGCTCAACCAGCAGCAAATCCAACCGCAGTTTCCTGGTTTTGGCGTTTACTGCCATGAATTTGGCCTGGCGCTTCAGGCCAGCTTGGGCTCCTCGACGGTTTCAGCCCGGCCCAAGGCGGACAAGGCCGTGGCCACGATATCCGGCGCGTTCAAGCCGGCGGCTGCATGCATTTTCTTGGGCGCGTCATGATCAATGAATAGATCCGGTAGCATCATTGTACGCACCTTAGCGCCATCCTGCAGCAATTCCTGGCGTTCCAGACATTGGAGCACATGGGCCGCGAAGCCGCCGATAGATCCTTCCTCGATGGTGAGTAAGACATCGTGATCACGGGCTAGATTGCAAACCAGATCCACGTCCAAAGGTTTGCAAAACCTAGCATCGGCGACGGTGGTCGAGAATCCCTTGGCCGTCAATTCTTCGGCCGCCTTTATGGATTCGCCCAGGCGCGAACCAAATGACAGGATTGCCACAATGTTCCCTTCGCGCAGCACGCGGCCCTTGCCGATTTCCAAAGGTACGGCCGGTAAGGAAATATCCACACCTTCCCCCTCGCCACGGGGATATCGGAAGGCTGAGGGCCCGTCATCGATACGGGCAGCTGTGGCGACCATTCGCGCCAATTCGGCCTCGTCCGCCGCTGCCATGACCACGAAATTGGGCAGGGTAGCCAGATAGGTTATATCGAACGAACCGGCGTGTGTGGACCCGTCGGCACCG
>CAXGCE010000416.1:0-2869 GCA_964007795.1 uncultured Alphaproteobacteria bacterium
ATATCTGTAGCATCCTCTAGAACTGAAACACCTTCTGGTATACCGCTACGTTCAGCATCGATTGACGGTTCCACGACCAGAATTTGATCAGTGGGCACACCTTGATCAAGCCAACCGGCCAATAGGGCACCGCCCATCTTCCCGCAACCCACAAGCAGAATGGGGTCGGATAACCCGATCTTCTTAGACATTGTTAGGCTTCTCCCATGGTCTCCAACATAGCGGCAGCTATGGCCTCCGCCGGGGACTTTCCGCCCCATATAACAAATTGGAAAGCCGGATAGAAGCGTTCGCACTCGTTTAAGGCGATTTCAATCAGTTGTTCCATTTGGCAAGGAAGCAGGCCCGCGCCGCCTCGAGTGAGGACGGCATGACGGAACATAGGTACCCCGTCCTCAATCCAAAGGTCGAAATGCCCCAGCCACATTCGTTCGTTGACCATGGCAAGGAGACTATGGACCTCCTCCTGTCGTTTGCCGGGCACGCGCATGTCGTAGGCCGAGGCTAATTGCAGTCCGCCCTGTGCCGAATTGAACGAAAATCCCATGTGGTAATCGCACCATGTTCCCGCCACTGTGACGGAGAGTTCATCGTCGCAATTGCGTTCAAATGGCCACTGATTGGCGGCAAGAATGTCCTCAACAAGATCCAGGGGATTGTCTGCTGACGCAACAAAATCATCGGCAATTATGTCCATAACGCTGCAACCCCACATCTTGTGGTATAGTAACTGCAAAACACCACTTAGTGTAATCTTGCAGAACGATTAAGGTGGCGCAAGAGCGCTCTGAATTTTAGCCCACGAGGTTGGAATTATTGTGAGTCAGCCATTATTATTTACTGGTTTTCTGGGTTTTCTTGGTTCCTGCTGCCGATTTCGCGCGAGCCTTGCCCCTGCCCACCGAGGTCGTACGGGCCATCTTCTTGGCGTTGTTCGCCTGAATCACCTCTTCCAAGACCGTTAAGCGCTTGGCAAGCAACTCATTTTCCATGCGCGCCTGCATCGCCATCTCTTTGACTACATCGAATTCCTCACGTGTCACAAGGTCCATACGGTCGAGAATGCGTTCCAAACGTTGGCGCAACAACATTTCTGCTTCGCGGCCCGCGCCCTGAACCAGACCGGCAGCCGAAGTGGCAAGTTTGGATACATCATCGAAAAGGCGTCGGTTTGCGGACATAAAGATCAATCTCCCATTGACCACTCCAATATGACCATGAACGAGATGGCTTGCAAGACGCCTTGCGATAGCAGAGGACCCCGGCTATATCGGGATAATGTTTGACGCCACTCATATTCTAGCCACCCTGCCCTTCCCCCAAATCGATCCCAATCTGCTTGAGATAGGACCGTTTGCCATTCGCTGGTACGCCCTGGCCTATGTCGCCGGTCTTTTGTTGGGATGGCGTTACATGTTGCGATTGAATTCTAGCAGGGCTCACATGACCACCTCGGAGGTCATCGATGAACTGCTAGTTTGGGCTATTGTCGGCGTGGTTTTGGGCGGCCGCCTGGGGTATGTCGTATTCTACAATCCATCATTCTACGCAGAAAATCCCCTTCAGTTTTTTGCCGTTTGGCGAGGTGGCATGTCGTTCCACGGCGGCCTTTTAGGCGTCACCTTAATTATAGTCTGGTTTGCAAAACGCCGACATTTGGAACTTTTGCGTTTAAGCGATCTGGTATCATGCGCAGTACCCTTGGGTTTATTTTTTGGCCGGATCGCTAATTTTATTAATGGTGAATTATTTGGCCGCGTTACCAATGTTCCATGGGCGATGACATTTCCCCATGGAGGTCCCCTGCCTCGGCACCCCAGCCAGCTGTACGAAGCCGTTCTCGAAGGGATTGTGCTTTTCGCCCTGCTGGCCTGGTTGGCCTGGCACAAGGGCGCCCTGCAGAAACCCGGTATGCTGACGGGGGTCTATTTACTGGGTTATGCGCTGGCCCGTGTATCAATCGAGTTTGTGCGCCAACCGGATGCGCAGATTGGTTTCCTGCCTTTGGGCACGACCGTGGGGCAGTGGTTATCCGTGCCGATGTTGCTCGGTGGTATGTACCTTATTTGGCGTGCCCAAAAATGACTCCATTGGGCCAGCATTTGAGTGATCAAATTCGCATACATGGGCCGCTTTCCATAGCCGGATACATGGCATCTGCTCTAGGTCATCCGAAATGGGGTTATTACACATCACGCGACCCTTTAGGACGGTCAGGCGATTTCACGACGGCACCTGAAATCAGCCAGATGTTTGGCGAATTGATCGGATTGTGGTGCGCGGACCGTTGGCAAACGATGGGTGCGCCGGCCAAATTTGTTTTGGCTGAACTGGGCCCAGGAAGAGGCACCCTAATAGCCGATGCCTTGCGGGCAACCGCAGCTCTGCCCGGATTTGAAAAGGCAGTTGAGTTACATCTGGTGGAGACCAGTCCTGTTCTGCGTGCCGCCCAGGAAATATCCCTGGAAGGACAGCAGGCCATTTGGCACGAACGAATTGAAGATCTGCCGGAAAGTCCGGTTATTGCGATCGCGAACGAATTTTTTGATGCACTACCCATACGCCAATTTCAGGCTACTGAGGATGGCTGGCACGAGCGATTGGTAGATGCGGACGAAACAGGGTTTCATCTTGTGTTAAGTCCCCAGGCCACTCCGGGTGACGTAATTCCTCATACCGCCCTGGGGGACATATTCGAAATTTCACCGCCCCGCGAGGCCGCAATATTGGAACTGTCCCAACGTATTGCCAACAAAGGCGGGGCAGCCCTGATTATTGATTATGGCCACGAATTAAGTTCCGTCGGCGATACCCTACAGGCAATGCACGCGCACAAATATACGGATCCTCTGCAAAACCCCGGTGACGC
>CAXGCE010000417.1:0-2867 GCA_964007795.1 uncultured Alphaproteobacteria bacterium
CTTTTGCTGGTTACGCCACCGGGCCAACTCAAAAGCCGTAATCTTGTAGACATCCTTCAAGACCGAAAAACCGCCGCACATATCGCCATAGATCGTGGCGTATCCCACTGACATTTCCGATTTGTTGCCCGTGGTCAAAACCATATGTCCGAATTTATTGGAAATTGCCATCAACGCCATGCCACGAGCGCGGGATTGGATATTTTCCTCGGTGATGTCAGGTTCGCGCCTCTCGAACAAATGTTCTAGCATCTGATCGAAGGCGCTTACCGCCGGTTCGATTGGCACCTTGTCCATCCGGCATTGCAAAAACTCGGCGCAATCCCGAGCGTCCTTCAGGCTGTGATCCGATGAAAATTTTGATGGGAGCATGACACACCAAACCCGACCCGGACCCAGGGCATCCACTGCTACGGCAGCAGATAAGGCGGAATCAATGCCTCCGGACAGACCCAACACTACACCTGGGAACCGGTTTTTGTTGACATAGTCCCGCAATCCCAAGGTCATAGTACGGTAAATTGCGCCCAGGCCTTCATGAGGCGCCACGCGCGGGCCTTCGCTGCAGACCCACCGGTCGTCCTGCCGGCGCCATTCACTCACCACCAAACCGTCCTGGAACGTGGGCATCTGCATAGCCAATTCACAGTCGCTGTTCAGAACAAAACTGCCGCCATCAAATACCAATTCATCCTGACCACCGACCTGGTTCACATAAATTAAGGGTAGCTCATTTTCCGTTACCCGTGCCACCGCATGGTTCAGGCGGACATCGAATTTGCCGTCTTCAAAGGGTGAACTGTTCGGAACGACAAAAATTTCGGCACCAGTTTCCGTCAGACATTCGCAAACATCCGGCGTCCAAATGTCCTCGCAAATAGGAACGCCTAAACGGACACCGCGAAAATTTATAGGTCCAGGCATGGAACCGGAGGCGAAAACCCGTTTTTCATCAAACACGCCGTAGTTCGGCAAATTATGTTTGTAACGGATCGCAGCGACCTCCCCACCGTCCAGCAGGAACACTGCATTGTAAAGAATGCCCTTGTCCCTCCAAGGTGCAGTCACCAGCAGGCCGGGTCGGCCATCGGCCGTTTCTGCCGCTAGGCCATGCACGGCCTGCGCCACTGCATCCTGGAAAGCACCCTTCAAGACCAAATCCTCAGGAGGATAGCCACTCAGGACCAATTCGCCAAAAACTACCAAATCCGCACCGGCCGCCGCGGCTGCTTTGTGCGCCGAACGCACCAGATCGGAATTTCCAGTGATGTCACCCACCGTCGGGTTAATCTGGGCTACGGCAATTTTCAGTTCATCCCTCATAGCCGGTTGTTTAGGACGAACAGCCGTAATTCTCAACGGCGCATTTTAGTGCCAAGGTCGATGGCATAAGTTTGCACAGGTTGTTAAGCGTTCTTTAACTGTATCGAATTTATAGGCGTGGTGGTGAATGCGAATTTTAGTGCTGTTTTAAGCGAATTCCCGTGCCCAGGCCTCCCGACATAAAAAATAGATCCACCGCGAGAAGCCAAATTGACGTCGTCGCTGACTATGGTGAACTCTATCCGGGTTTCCAAAACAATTCCTTCGGCTGCCAACTCCCCAGCATCCAATTAGCCTCTCATTTCGATCTGGCAGGAGCCCAGATGTGTATTGGCACATTCATCACGCGACTCAGACAGTTTTTTACAACACGACACCAGCGCGGATGTCACTAACAGCGACGGACACCTTGCCGGCCCCTCGCAAAATTGTTTATGGGACTAGATGGTGGACCATTAGTGATTGCTTGCGCACCAGTGGTCGATATGAACGCCTGGTTGTTGTTCACTGCAAAAGAAGCTGACTAGCCTCCGGGTTACAATTCACCTATCGTCCCGGCGAAGAACAGTCCACAGGAAAAACACTGCGACAGATGTATCCCGTATCACAAACTGGCGCCAATTGCGTAATGGCCCTGATTATTCTTTGCTCCACAGTGCTCATCAGCACTGCTTCCAATGGACAGATGCTGCGCCCGGCCCGCGCGGTTTATGATCTACAACTGAACAAGGATCGGGCCAGCGGCAAGATCGTTACCGCCACGGGCCGGCTGGTCGTGGAATTGATCGAGGATTGCAGCGGTTTCATTTTCAACCAGGCTTTCGTCAGCCAATTATCCTCAGCAGGAGGTCCCGATCTAGTTGGCATTATTGAAGCCTCTGTCTGGGAAAGCCGCGACGGACAAACTCTACGCTTCAACCTGACCAACAGGATCAATGGTGCAATCGTTGTACAAGAACAGGGCCGGGCCGATTTGACAAAAAAGGGTGATGGCAACGCGGTGTGGCGCTTACCAAAATCCCGGGAATTAAAGCTACCTCTCGGGACGCTGTTTCCCATCAGCCACAATCGGCTTTTGTTGCAAGAAGCTTTGGCTGGCAGCCGTGGTTTCGAGATTCCTTTATTCGACGGCAGCAACGAAGCTGGCTATTACCACGCTGCTGTCTTCATTGGCACTCCACTGATGGAGAAACCTCACGAAAAGCTGTCTCTCTCGGATCTACGCAGCTGGCCCGTGCGCCTGGCCTATTATCATTTCGATAGTCGACTAGGCATACCCGAAATCGAAGTTGGTTTCATGCTTTACAGTGATGGTGTCGTTGACAGCCTGCGGCTGGACTATCAGGAATTTGGACTCATCGGACGCCTGGTGGAACTTGAATATCTTGACCAGCCCGAATGCAAATAGTTCAGCCCCGTTTGCTCAGCCCCCGGCCCTTGCCAATTGCATCGGTCCCAAAGCGTTCTCGCACGTGATCTAGGGCGCGTTCCGCATCAGCCCGGCGTCCCGCGTCAGGATCGGCCAAGCTCAACGGATCAGCCAC
>CAXGCE010000418.1:0-2865 GCA_964007795.1 uncultured Alphaproteobacteria bacterium
CGTGCAACGCCGGGTCATCGCCCGAGTTGTATCCGGTGCCGAGGAAATCTGTCATCGCAGCGTTGCGATGGACCCCAAAATTTCCATCGCGACGGTTAATCGGACCCTTCGCATATTTGAAGGTGCTGGAATTCTGCAACGTCTTGAATTCGGCGAAGGCCGCTCTCGGTACGAGATGGCGGAGCAGGACCATCATGATCACTTGATCGATACCTCGAGTGGAAAGGTGATTGAATTCCAAAACGCCGAGTTAGAGAACTTGCAGGAAAAAGTGCTGCCAATTTGGGCTTTTGCCTGGTAGGTCACCGAATGGAACTTTATGGCCTCCCCTTGTCGGACGAACCAGACAAAACTAAATAGGTAGGCGTCGCTTCCATATTGAACTTATTCGCTCGGGCCGCCATGCCGTGCGCCAACATGCTATCCGTTTCGAACGTGACGATTGTCCGAGCTGAAAAGGAAGGGTTGACGGCCCCCTGATTTGTTGACTATTTGCCTCGGATTGATAGTGTTTTTCCTGAATTAAGTGTGGAGCGCGATAAGGGAATGAACCAGTATCGCCAGCGCCCGGATGTCGGCCGCGCGCAAGAGTGCGACACCAATAGCAGGTGCTTTGGAGCTGATTGTTTATTTGCCTGGCGCCAATGTCGGGGCTGCGCCGTTAGTGCTGTTGGCCAATGGGTTGGGCGTTTATTGTCCCGAATCAACATTGGCTAGGAATCTTTTTATCCGCACCTATGGGTGCCAGATGAATGTCTATGACTCAGATCGCATGGCTGATGTCCTGGCACCGCTAGGCTATACCACGGTGGATGGCCCGGAAGATGCGGACATGATTATTCTCAATACCTGCCATATCCGCGAAAAGGCAGCCGAAAAAGTTTATTCAGAACTGGGTCGGCTGCGACGAATAAAGCTGTGTCGGACAGCAAATGACCCTGATAGGGGAGGCCCTATCCTTGCCGTAGCCGGCTGTGTGGCTCAGGCTGAGGGGGTCGAGATGCTGGCCCGTGCGCCTTTTCTAGATATCGTGCTCGGTCCGCAGACCTATCACCGGTTGCCCGCGATGATTGCGCGGGCCGAACGGGCGACGATTACTCGTGAGCGGGGCGCAGGCATTGTGGACACAGAATTCCCGGCGGTGGCAAAATTTGATCACCTGCCAAGTGTTAAATTGAAAGCGGCGTCAACCAATCGCACCGCATTTCTGACCATTCAGGAAGGTTGCGACAAGTTCTGTACTTTCTGCGTTGTGCCCTACACACGGGGCGTCGAATATTCCCGCCCCGGGGAGTCGATTTTGACGGAGTGCCGGCAACTGGTCGATGGCGGTGTCCGGGAAGTAACACTTTTGGGCCAAAATGTGAATGCCTACCACGGGACTGCGCCCTCTGGTAGCACCTGGGAATTGGCGGAATTGATTGAGCAACTGGCGAACATTGATGGATTGCAGCGAATTCGCTACACAACATCTCACCCCCGTGATATGGACCAACAGCTGTTCCAGATCCACGGCAGCTGTGACAAGCTGATGCCGTATCTGCATTTGCCTGCGCAATCTGGCTCTGATTCCATACTGGCGGCCATGAACCGCGGCTACACCTCTGCCGATTATCTTGCGATTGTCGCACGCCTTCGAGATGTCAGGCCGGATATCGCGCTGTCCAGCGATTTTATCGTTGGATTCCCGGGCGAAACCGACGAAGATTTTGAGGCCACCATGGATTTGGTGCGCTGTGTAATCTATGCGCAGGCTTATTCTTTCAAATACAGTCCCCGTCCCGGCACGCCGGCTGCACTACTGGAAAGCCAGGTCCCTGATGATGTGGGTGCTGACCGGCTGCAGCGATTACGGGAACTTTTGGACTTTCAGCAAAAGACCTTTAACCAGGATATGGTTGGTCGACACCTGCCAATATTGTTGGACCGCGTCGGCCGACGGCCGGGCCAACTTGTGGGGCGTAGCCCCTTCATGCAGGCTGTGCACATTGACGGTTCAAGCAATTTGTTGGGGGAAATCGTAGACGTGACGATCGACGCCGCCCACGCTAACAGCCTCGCAGGCCGTTTGCGGACGCGCAACGAGGAAAACGCGCCCATGCCATTGGGGGATGTGTCTTGAATTTCGCTACCCATAGCAGCGAACCCGTGCTGGTGATTGATTTCGATGACACGCGGTTGTTGGTGCCCTTGTTTGGCTCCTATGATCGTCACCTGGCCCGTATCGAGCAACGTCTTGGTCTGTCTTTTGTTCCTCGCGGCAATCGGGTCGCCATTTTTGGCGATGCCGACGCGGCCAAAATTGCCCGTGCGGCACTCGGAGATCTGTATCAGCGTCTGAAGAATGGATTGGAGGTCAGCGCTGCAGACGTGGATGGTGCCGTGCGAATGGCCGAGTCGCAGCCGATACCCGAGCCAAATTCAAGCATCCCCGCCAGAAAGACGCAACGGGGGAAACGGACGCGGCGCCGTACGACCGGATCTGAGGATGCCTTAATCAAAACGCAGAAGAAGTTGATCACCCCACATTCTCCGACCCAGGCAGCTTATGTTGAGGCCATGCTTCGGCATGATCTGGTTTTCGGCTTGGGACCTGCCGGTACTGGTAAGACATATCTGGCGGTGGCTATCGCCGTCTCCATGTTGCTGGAAGAGGCAGTAGAGCGCATCATTCTGACTCGCCCAGCCGTAGAGGCCGGTGAGCGTCTGGGCTTTTTGCCCGGCGCCTTGGAGGAGAAAGTCGATCCCTACATGCGCCCCATGTACGACGCGCTATATGACATGATGCCGGGAGAGCGGGTGCTTCGCCGGCGGGATGCCGGCGATATCGAAGTGGCGCCTCTGGCCTACATGCGTGGCCGCACG
>CAXGCE010000419.1:0-2858 GCA_964007795.1 uncultured Alphaproteobacteria bacterium
GCGGTTGGCGCAGCTGTCGTTTCGGAAAGGGAAGACATCGTCTCCGCCCGACTTGGATTTGCCTCCGGTTGCGCCGCCAATTTAACCGCCAGTCGAGTTAGCCTAAAGACAGAGCGGACGATGCGAATTTTCCAGCCTGACTCTTATCTGGTGGCGGATCTGGCTCAACGCAAGGTAACCACGCGACGTAAAGGCGATGGAGAGATGTTCCCCGGCATCCCCAATATCGAGACAGAAGAATCGAGCTTCGAGGAAACGGACGCTTTGGCCATGGAAATCGATGCCTTTATTCACTGCGTGCGTAACAAGGAAACGCCGGCGGTTACAGGCGAAGCCGGCCGCGACGCGGTCAAGGCTGCCCAAATGATTACCGATAGCCTGCAGTCACATAGGCGTTTGTTAGAGCGAAGCGGCGTAATTTAATTCCGGTATTCGGGCTCTTCCCGATCCAGTATCCGTTTCAGCGCCGTAAAATGACGTTCCGCCACCTTGGTGCGTTCGACGCCCATCTGTTGTTTAACCCTGTTTCGCACCTCTTTCGAAATGATCCGCAGCTTGCCACCCGTGGATCGGGCCAGGACCTGGAATTGAGCGGCGCGCTCTAGGTAAAAAAGGTCGTTGAAACACTCCGCTACTGTGGGACCCACGGCCATGACACCATGGCTGGCCATCAGCAGCAAATTCCGATTTCCAAGTTTCGCCGCCAGGCGATCTCCTTCACAGTCGTCCAGAGCCAAGCCTTCATAATCATCGTCATAGGCAATGCGGTCGTCGAACATCAGCGCGTTTTGTTCGCACATTAGCAATCGTCCATCTTCCAAAAGGGTCAAGGCCGTCGCGTGGGGTTGATGGGTGTGCATAGCCACGTTCGCGGCCGGACAAGCCAAATGCACCCGGCTATGGATGAAAAACGCTGAATCCTCAACCTCGTTGTCCCCCTCCAGCACCACGCCTCCGGCATCGCACAAAACCAGGGAAGACGCAGTAATCTCCGACCAATGCCAGCCATATGGATTGATCAAGAATCGATCACCTCGCGCCACACCGTCGTCACCCACCACAGCCATGGAAAAATGGTTATCCACACCTTCATTCAATCCTAAGCGGGCGGCCCAGCGAAGCGATGCCGCCAAATCAACTCGCATTTGCCCAATATCCATTTTTTCCTCCACACCACATCGCCATCTTCCCAGCAATGTGCCGATACCGGTCCATATCCGCAACCTGCAAAATAACAACGGATATCAACCGTGAAAATCCGTAAACGTCTGTTAAGAACCGCCGCAAATAATAGCAAATGACCCGCTTTTGCGTGGCAAAGAGAGAATGGCGTCCACAAATCCAATTGCATCCAGGCGGCAGCTCAACAGATCTATGATGCTACCTGCGCCACGGACAAGGTCGGCACAACGCTTTCTATGCTGTATGCCAATCCGTTCCAAAACGATTTCTACCTCCAGAACCGTGACATCCACCAGGATTTGAAGACTGCCGATTTTCGCGGAACACCGTTGCAGAGTGTATTCTAGCGCTGACTATTTTCCATTCCTTAACCAAAGTAAAACGGGTGACAAGTCGCCTGCCCACTGGATATGCTGCGGCCTTCTAACCTGGAGTAGATAACAGATGAAAATCTCTTCGACCATCCGCCGCAATATGCAAGTGAACGGTAAAGGGACGGCCACGATTTTTGCTGGCCGACAGCATAGTTGGAACCAGTTTGGCGAACGCATCGCCAAACTGGCTGCGGGTTTGGGCAAACTTGGCCTCGACCGAGGCGATCGGGTGGCGGTGCTATCATTAAACAATGACCGGTATATGGAAAGCTATTTTGGCGTACCGTGGGGCGGCTTCATTCTCGTACCCATTAACACCCGTCTTGCCCCGCCGGAGATTGAATTCTGGCTGAACGACTCCAGCGCCACGGTCTTGATGCTGGACGACGCCTTCGTGGGCATGTTGTCTAAAATTCAAACCCAGTTGGAAGCGGTTAAGCACGTGGTCTATTTGGGAGATGGTGCCACGCCTGCGGGTATGATTTGCTATGAAGGATTGCTGGAGGGGAACTCCCCGGAGCCTGCAGCGAATACGGACAGCAAAGACCTGGCCATGCTGTATTATACTGGCGGCACTACGGGCCGTTCCAAAGGCGTCATGTTGAGCCAGCACAACGTCCTTTACAATGCCCTACAATTTGCGCCGAAAGTCGGCTTCCGAGCCAATTCGGTTTACTTGCATGCCGCCCCAATGTTCCATATTGCCGACGGCACCTGCACATACGCCATTGCCACCTCAGCCGGCACCTCGGTAATTCTGCCTGCATTTGAGCCCAAGGCCGCCCTAAACGCTATTCAGGATTACCAGATCTCCATCACCATCTGGGTCCCAACGATGGTCAACATGGCGGTTCATTATCCGGGCGTGGAAGAATTTGATCTGACCAGCCTAGTTGACATCCTATACGGTGCATCCCCAATGCCCGAGGCAGTTGTCAGACGCGCCATGGAGGTTATGCCCCATACAAGGTTCCATCACGCCTATGGACAAACAGAATCTGCACCTATCCTGACCATGTTGGATCCCGACCGTCACATTCCGGATATTCCCACTGGAAAGTTTGGTTCATGTGGGCAAGCACTGATGGGCGTGGAATTGAAAATCGTCAATGAGGACGACGATGAAGTGCCTGCCGGAACAGTCGGTGAACTTTGTGCACGTGGCGACAATGTCATGTTGGGTTACTGGCAACAGCCGGAAATGACTGCGCATGCCTTGCGCAACGGGTGGCTGCACACGGGCGACGGCGCTCGTATGGACGACGAAGGATTCGTTTATATTGTCGACCGGGTCAAAGATAT
>CAXGCE010000420.1:0-2853 GCA_964007795.1 uncultured Alphaproteobacteria bacterium
GGCGCCTGGGTCGCAACGTTGACTAAATATGAGGCTGAGGCCGCGGCGCAAAAGCACCATGTGCCTACAGCTGCTGTGAGAGATTTGGAAGAAGTCGTCAACGATCCCCATTTGCACCAACGTGGCATGCTGCGCTGGGTCGATCATCCGGTTGTTGGGCGCATCGCGGCCCCTCATAGCCCCATCCGAATACAGGGAAACGAACCCATGGAACTGACCCTGAACCCTGAACTGGGCCAGGATAACGACCAGGTCTATGGCAAATGGCTGGGCTTAGATCCGGATGAAATTGCCAGTCTGCGTGAAGCCGGAGCCATTTAGTCGAGTTTTGCATCCGGTAACGTCGACTAATATACGCTCTACCAGACCATAAAATAGCAAAACAGTTCAACGGCGATCCGGAGCGTATACCAGCAGTCCATCCAATTCCTCCGTTGCACCGGAATATGGAACGTCTGCTGGAGGGAATTTTGCTCGAACCTTCATGCAGCTTGCTGCTTCGAACACCACGGCTTTTTTGATCGGTGGTGCTGTTGCCGTGGTATAGATCTGTTACGTGGGGCAGATCGGCACCCGAGCCCTCGCCGGTTTGGCCATGGGGTATTCAATGTTCATACCGGTAATGGTGCTAAGGGCCGGTTTCCTAGGCGGGGCAATGGCGGCGGGCGGCTATGCGGAAGCAGCGTCGCTGAGCTGGAAGCGCGTTACTGGGCCATCTCTTCCTGTTGCAGCGCAAAAATCGAGGTATAGCCCTTAGACCAATCTGGCGGATTTAGGCAAGGTTCGGGGTCGAAATGAATCCATTTCGCTCGGTTTCCCCGAATGATCTCGTCCGTATATTTGACGCCAGTCACGACACTGTCTGCCATGATTAGGGCATCGGCAGAGGCGTAGGAGTGCAGCAATAAAGGCCGGCTGCGGGATGAGTTGTTAGTCATGGAGCCGTGCAACATGCGGCAATTGTGAATGGTCACCGAACCCTTGGGGCCTTTCAGCCACACGGCATCCTCTAGGGGTAATTGCCCGCGATCCCGGTCGTTTAGCGCACCAACCCACTGGCCGTTATCGCCATAGAGGTCGTAGATCTTGCCTTTATGGCTGCGGGGCAATACGCCCATGGGTCCCATCTGATCGTCTACATTGTCCATGTACAGACCGATGGTCAGGGGGGAATAATTGGTGTGGGGCCAGAACTGAATATCCTGATGCCATTGTACTTCTTCACCTCCGCCGGCCCATTTCATGTTCAATTTGGAATGGTGGAATTTCACATTCGGGCCAACCAAGTCCTCTGCCAGATCGACAATGGGGCCGCGCAGGCCGAACTCTTCGTAAACTGGGTCCAGGCCTACGGGCTGGGAGATGCGGCGTAGACGTGGCTTTTCCGCCGTATGGTTAGGCTCCAGATCAAATACCGTGTCCGATTTAGTCAGCGTCCGGCTCTGCTCAATAAGCCGGTTTGTCACGGTCCATAGACGGTCCAGCCAATCCTGACCAACGAAGCTTTCCAATTGAAGATAGCCATTCTCGAAATAGAACTCGCGTTGCCCTTGGCTCAAAACCTTGGGCTCATAAGAGAGAATTTCTTCTGGTTTCATAAGAAAATTCCTACAGTGTCGCGCTCAGGGTTTTGGCGGCAAAGATGCGCACAGTTTCATAGTCTGTTTTCCGTCGGCGGCCCATAGTGGAATATAGTTCCCTGGAACGCACTTTGGAACCTTGTAACCGGTAAACCACCCAATTTTTGTGTACGGAAACCAATCGTAGCCTACGGCTTAGTCGGCCGGTTTAACAGCAGGGTTGTGGCGTAGCCAAAGACAAGGCCCCAAAACGGCGCGCCAATATTCAGCACCGCAACTCCCGACAGGGTAACGATGAAGGTGACCAGAGCGCCCAAGGCATGGGGACTACTAAATGCTGTTGCGAAGGCGCTTTGTAGGACGGCAAGCATGGCTAGGCCTCCTAGTAGGTTGATGAACACCGCTGGCAGTAACAATCCCAATCCCGTCGTGAAGGGAGCAAATAATCCAAAAATTATTGCCAGCAAGCCAAATAACATGCCTGCCACGTATCGGCGTTCCTTGCTGCCGGAGGTATTGAGAATGGCATTGGCTGGTCCCGTGACGCAGGTCGGCACCGATCCGAAGATGCCATAGAGCAGGCTGCCAAGGCCACAGGCGACTGTCAGATTGTTTTCCGGCGGATCGTAACCAGCTTGGCGAAGGATGATGAACCCTTGGGCGTTCTGGGCGGCGATCACCGTTACGGCTAAGGGTACCATCAGTTCACCGATTGCACGCAAGGTGAATTCTGGGATGTAAATCTTTGGCTGGGCGAAGGCTAGGTTAGGAATTTGCACATCGCTCATCTGACCCGAAGAAATTATTATCGCCACGCCCGCCGCCAGGGCGCATAAAACTGGCGGCAGGACGCTTCCTAGGCGTGGGATCGCGGTAGGAATGGCAAAGGCCACTACCATGGCGATGGCCATCGCCGTAGCATCACTGAACGCCGTAATTATGTTTAGACCGAAGGGTAGAAAGACGCCGGCTACCATTGCCATGACGATGGGCATGGGAATAGCTGTCATGATGCGGGATACCAAGCCTGTCATGCCTAAAAAGGCGATCAACAAGCCGCAGGCCAAACAGGCTCCAATCATCTCGGCGAAGCTGACGTGCTGCAGGGCGCCGCCCACCAGCACGGCGCCGGGTATGGTCCACAAAATGGCGATAGGCTGACGGAATAGATAGCTGAACGCCATGGTTAGCAAGCCGCCAAAGGTAAAGGCGGCGAAGACCCAGGAACTGACGTCGTCCGGATGCAAGCCGCCCTGACGGGCCACAGCGAAAA
>CAXGCE010000421.1:0-2850 GCA_964007795.1 uncultured Alphaproteobacteria bacterium
AACGCAACCGCCAGCGAGAGCCAAGAAGGCATCAAGATCGACTGACACCTTGACGGCCGAAATCAAGATGGCCGCACCGACTCAGGAAAACTCTCCGGACCTGTCCACCGAAAAAGCCCCATCATTTGATATCGTGCGCCTCGCCAAAGACGGAACGGCAGTCATTGCCGGTCGGGCCCCGGCGGGTTCCACGGTAGAGCTATTATTAGGTGGGCAGAAATTTGCCGAAGCGCGTGCCTCTAATCGTGGTGAATGGGTGGCCGTCATAGACAAACCATTACCCAGTGGACAGGCGGAATTGGACCTAAAGGCGACCATGCCAGATGGTCGGATTTTGGAATCTAAATCCGTACTGGTCATCGTGCCGGGCGAGAAGCCCAAATCGCCGGTCAAGCGGATTCAGAAAAAATTTGCTACCGTCGTGAAAGATGGTGCCGCCGACACCAAAAAAATGCCTGAAAAGGAAACCAAAACCGCCCTGGCGGTACTGCTGCCGAAAAGCGGCGATGCGCCAGCTAAGTTGTTGCAGAAGCCAGAACCTAAGGGCGGTCCCTCATCCAATAAGCTGAGTGTCGATACTGTGGAGTACGATAGCAAAGGCAATGTGGTGGTGACAGGCAGCGCGCCCGAGGGCGCAAAGGTTCAGACCTATGTGGATAACAAGCCCGTCGGCGTGGCTGTGGCTGACAGGGACAAGAGCTGGCAATTGAAACCGGATAAAGAGGTGTCGCCGGGCACTCACACCCTGCGCGTGGACCAGGTAGACAGGGCAGGCAAGGTGGTCAGCCGGGTGGAATTGCCCTTTGTGCGGGTTTCTAGGTCTGAGGTGCTGGCGACGACGATAACGCGGTATCGCGTGATCGTTCAGCCTGGAAACAGTCTGTGGCGCATCGCCAGGCGGGTTTATGGGTCTGGCGTCCGCTACACCGTGATTTATCAAGCCAACGATGCCCAGATCCGTGACCCGCACATGATATTTCCAGGTCAAGTATTTGATCTGCCGGCTACCAATTAGGCCAATGAAGGCAGAAATGACGGATCTGGGAGATAAAGCGGAGATAATTGCTATTATTTGCTAGCCTCAGGCTAGGTTTCCAATCAGGCTGCGCCCGCGTGTAGCTGTTGCAGATGGAATAATTGGAAACGCAACTAAATTGGAGTGAACAATGCCAAGAATGCCGGCGCTTAGCTTGGCTGCCGTGCCTGGCCGCCGCAAAGCCACACTGGAACTGGCTGGTGAAATCGAACGCCGCGGTTTTACGGGCATCTATTGCCCCTCCACCGTCGCCAATATGACCCTGTGCGCGGCTCTGGCCCAACACACCAACGAAATTCCGTTCGGTACTTCCATCGCGCCGATTTATTCCCGCACAGTGTTGGACTATGCTCAGACAGCTTCGTTCATACACGAGGTTTCCGGCGGCCGATTCCGCTTCGGTGTGGGTGTCAGCCACGGCCCTTCTCTGAAGCGAATGGGCGTTACTGCCGGCAAGCCCCTGTCGGACATCCGCAACTTTGTCACCGATTTAAAGGCTGTGAAACGAGTGGGCGAATTGCCGGCAATCATTTTGGCCACCATGCGTCGCAAGATGATTGCCATTGCCGGCGAGATCGGCGACGGTATGGTGTTTGCTAATGCTTCCCGCAGTTTCATGTCCGAGTCTCTCGCCGCACTGCCTGAATGCAAGCGCAACAGCAGTGATTTTTATATTGGCAACATGATCCCTACTTGCATTGGCGATGACGTGGATGCATGCAAGGCCGTCAACCGCCGCACATTGACCTCGTACGTACAATTGCCAAATTACCGTAATTATTGGAAGGAATCCGGTTACGCGGAAGAGATGGCCGGCGTCGAGGCCGCCATGGCCGCCGGTGAGCCTGAAAAAATTCCCGATCACTTGAGCGACAAATGGTTGACTGACAATACTCTGTTTGGGCCGGTTTCTCGTGTCTGTGAGGGTGTCGAGGCTTGGTTCGATGCGGGAATACACACTCCGATCCTTGTGCCGTCGTCTGCCAACGGCAATCAGATGGTTGCGTTCCAAGAAGTGTTTGCGGCGTTCCGCTGAAGAGTGATGAAAAAGCTTAAGGGCCGACTGGTGAATTCCCCGCCGCAAGTATCATTATTGGAGCAAAAGGTCGACACAACCTCATTAGGTGATTAATTGCATCAACATCCTTTCAGTTATTTGGCGGAAGGGTGGATAGGGAATTTCTTTAGCCAAGTTTGTGGCAAAGGGTTCGGTCGTTATCGGACCGAATTGGAAAACACTAGCTATAGAAGATAGAGCAGAAATCTTCGATGCTCCCATCAACCATGGAACGCGACCGCTTGGCTAGGTATTACTATGCAAACATCGGCAATTCCACATATTCTTAGGACGTGCCGGCGTTAATTGCCAAGCGTCGCGTGGATGCCCGTTTCATCTATAGTTCGAGATCCCGTCTAGAGCACTTTCTCAACCAATTTGCATCCAGCCAGAATTCGAAATGAAATGCTATCTTTACGAAGTGTCGTTGCGGCGGAACATAATCTATTGGGAGCGTACAGGTAAAATCCAATAACGACAGATTATTTCCAGCAGTATAATTCTCTGAAATTTGGAATTGAACAAAAAGCAAAGCATATTAAAATGTATCAAGCAATGCTTCTTATTGGAACAGAAATGGCATCTAGTGAGGCAAGAAAAAAATATGATTTTATAACTAAACATAGAATTATACCTGGAGCAAACGGTATTTATTGTTTTGAAGATGGTGGAAAGTCATATCAAGCTATAGAAACAGAAGAAATAATTGTTGCAAATTCAAGTCTTTCTTTCGATGAGTATGTTTCTTGTAGAAAAA
>CAXGCE010000422.1:0-2822 GCA_964007795.1 uncultured Alphaproteobacteria bacterium
TTTCAATAGATGATCCGCCACCTAAACTGACACCCGGCATGCGTGCCGACATCAACGTTCGGATTTATGACTCGATCAAACTATGGTAGGGCTGGAAATTAACTTTGGTGCATAAAAGGATGACAACCACACTTGTGATATGCTGGCAACGACCATCTAGGAAATTAGAACGCCGTAAACAAAACATTCGCTGCAGCGATAAATTAAATTGCCGCCTTCATATTCCCTTTTTACCGACCCTTAATTACCACTGTACCGAAACTCGAGCCAATTCGGAATTGAGACATTAACGATCCGCGGCAGCCGACAGCACTTTCGCACCCCATAACTCTGCAACTTGTTCTCTGCTATAATATCCCTGACGCAAGTCTTTTTCGATTAAGGCTGGCTCTCTCAAATTCGCCTCACCGAAACCACCGCCTCCAGGTGTAGAGACGTGAATGACGTCTCCCTCTAGGACCTCGATGTCCTGGTCCTTGGACAAATGGAGAGGTGTATAAATAGCCCCATTACGTTCCACGCGCACCTCATTCACGGCACCATCCTGTCCTCCCAGGACGCCCTGAGGGCCATATCGGCCATGATCCATGACGAATGATGCCCGCCCCCATCCCCGGCGCAGTTCGACCGCATACCTGACTCCAAACCCTCCCCGATGCCGACCAGAGCCCCCGGACCCTTCACGCAAAGAAAATTCTTTGAACAACACAGGATAACGCTGTTCCAACACTTCGACAGGCTGCATCGTGGATATGCCAATGGTGGAGCATCCATTGCTCAAACCATCCATTCCCTGACTTCCTCCGTAACCCCCTCCTGTGAAGAGATACATCACAAAGGGTTTGTCTTTGCGCTGATCAATTCCTCCTAGGGCAAAATTGCCAGAAGTTCCGGCGGGTGCCGCAAAAAGACGGTCAGGCAAGGCAGTCACGAGGGCTACAAAGACGGCTTCCGCGATACGCTGGCTGACTTCGGCAGCGCAGCCGGAAACAGGTCGTGGATATTCAGCATAAAGAAACGTTCCCACTGGATCAGTAATATGCAGCGGTTCGAAGGTTCCCGCATTGATGGGCACTTCGGGGAAGATATGCTTCATAGCCAAATAAATAGAGGATCTGGTAGTCGCAATTACTGAATTCATCGGTCCCTTGCAAGGCGGGCTGGATTTGGACAAGTCGAAATATAAATCGTCGTCCCGCTTTTCGACGGTCAAATCAATCTTTAGAGGTTCATCCACCACGCCATCAGAATCTACCCAACTAATCCCGTGGTAGGTGCCATCGGGGATATGGGCAATGGCAGCCCGCATCTGCCGGGCTGCCCGAACCCGCATCTCGTCAATCGCCACCTCAACAACATCATGGCCGTAGCGATCCAGAAGGGCTGTCAAGCGCCGCTCGCCGACCCATAGGGCTGCGACCTGGGCCTTGATATCGCCTAGGGTCTCGTTGGCTACGCGAATATTGGAAAGCACGATGGCCTGGATTTCCTCGTCCAGTTGACCCCCCTTGTATAATTTCACTGGCGGCAGACGTAGCCCCTCCTGTTCCACTTCAGTCGCATTGGCCGAAAATCCACCAGGAACGGCTCCGCCGGTATCCCGCCAATGCCCGGTGTTCGATAACCAGCAAAATATCTCGTCTTTGTAAAAGAACGGCATGGCCATGCGGACGTCCATTAAATGGGTGCCACCCAGATAGGGATCGTTCACGATATAGATATCGCCAGGTTGTAAATTCTTTGCCTGGGAGATGACATTACGGGTGGAAAACTGCATGGTGCCGACAAAGATAGGCAGTCCGAGTTCACCCTGCGCGATTAGCGCACCATCGTCCCGGTGATAGATACCATCCGACCGATCCATGGCCTCGGCAATTACGGGACTAAACGCGGCCCGTTGGAAAGCCAGGTCCATCTCGTTGCATACTTGGTTCAGGCCATTTTGCAGGACCGCCAGAGTAACGTGATCTAACGTTGGGCTATTGGTTTTGGTCATGGCTTTATCCTTTGAACGCCGGCGGAACATTGATCAACAAATTGCCGGATAAATCGATTTCAATTTCATTCCCAGGTTCGACAACGATGGTGGTATCGAGTTGTTCCAGAATGGTCGGCCCAGAAAAAACCGTACTCAACGGCAAAGCGTCCCGAGATATAATAGGTGTTTCCACCCAACCACCAGGAAACCAGACATTCCTGCGGCCAGTTTCTGCAGCCACGATGTCTGGCACTCTTTTATCGGGATCCATCAGTGCCGACAAAGCGACCTCTCCCCTTCGGCCGATTACTGCTGTGTGTAGGGTCACGAGAACGGCATTAATTTCCGGTAAATGCAGAGAAAACCGATTGAAATACGCTTCTTCAAATGCCGTCTGCATATCCTCGCGCGTGATCGTCCCGCTATCGAGGGCAATTCTTAGAATATGGCTTTGGCCCAAATACTGCATCTCAGCCGCATGCACTACAATTTCTTCTGCAACAGCGACACCTTCAGAACGAATGATTGCACGTCCCTGGGCAACCTGTTCGGCCATGATGCCGTGCACCCGGTCCATGTCGACGTCCGCAAGGGGCTGATTGACAGTGTTGACAAAGTCGTGACGCACATCAGCCACCACGCAGCCAATTGCATTTGTAATTCCAGGTCGGGCAGGAATTATGACCTTGGGGATAGCCAATTCCGCCGCCAGGGCTGTGGCATGAAGTGGCCCAGCACCTCCAAATGCGAACAATGCGAAATCGCGCGGATCATGACCCCGGGCTAAACTCACCATACGAATGGCGCCAGCCATCCGATCGTTACCAACATGCAAAATAGCCGC
>CAXGCE010000423.1:0-2800 GCA_964007795.1 uncultured Alphaproteobacteria bacterium
CTGAACACTCCGGATGGGCCGCATAGACACTCAGACAACACCGACCCATAGCCGTCACCGTCCACATCGACATAGAACACCGTGCAGCCCGATGACTCTTCTTCATCGACGACACCATCACAGTCGTTGTCCGCTCCATCGCAGCGCTCGGACGCGCCGTTGGCGACCTTGTGCTGCTCGATGAAATCGGGTGCCGAATTGACGAAGGCGCCGAGCTTCACGATCCGCCGACGTGCCTCGCGTCTGATCCCGCTGTCCGACTATGTGTCCAGCGGTGTCATGACCAAACTGCAGGCCAGCTTGATCCGGCACGCCGTGCATGACCGCCTGAACATCGTCGTCTCGGGTGGCATGGGAGGAAAAACTTATACGCATAGCCGCCCTGCCATGCCACTGGGTACCGCCGCACCAGGCCGTGCCGTCTTCGTGCAGGGCCGCAATGACCCGGCGGGTACGTTCGGCATCGCCAAATGAGACCATGACCTGGTTAAGTTTCACTTCGTTAAGCACCTCGAACCCGCCCTCGGTCAGTCCCTCTGCCATCATCGTGGCATGACGGCAACAAGTCTCGACCAAGTTAGCAAGGCCGTCGCGGCCCAGACTGGCTAGGGCGGCCCAGATCTCAGCGGCCCGCAGACGGCGGCTACATTCAGGAGTGTAATCGTAGGGTTCACGAACATTATCACCAGGTAAATAGGCAGCCGTAATAGACATGGCACGGCGCAATGGCTCCGCATCTCGGACCAATGTGATGCCGCTATCGTAAGGGACATTCAGCCATTTGTGGCCATCCACCGCCAGACTATCGGCCAATTCGAATCCCTCTGCCAGGTGAGCCCGCCCCGGCGCTGCCTTGGCCCAAATGCCGAATGCGCCATCCACGTGCACCCAAGCGCCTCGAGCTCTCGCCAAGGGGATGAGGGCGCCAGCAGGATCCAGCGCGCCAGAATTTACATTACCTGCTTGTAGACAAAGAATTGTCGGCCCCTGAATTTCGGGTAAAGCATCAGATTGAATTGCACCCTGATCGTCAACTTCCAAAGACTGCACCCGCCCTTCGCCCAGACCCAACATACGTACCGCCTTCAACAATGCGGCATGGCCCTCGCCGCCGACAAGGATGGAAATGGGCGGGGCTCCGAACAAGCCATCCAGCTCCACGTCCCAACCACTCTGTTCCAATACCGCATGGCGAGCTGCCGCTAAGCCGGTGAAGTTTGCCATGGTGGCGCCGGTCACTAGGGCACCGCCGGCGTTTTCAGGCAATCCAAATATCTGCCGCAACCAGTCCAGACATACGGCCTCCAATTCAGCGCCCAAGGGGGAGGATTGGGAAGAAAAGGCATTCTGATCCCAGGCGCTAGCCAGCCAATTAGCTGCCAACGCCACGGGCAGACTGCCACCCGTTACAAAACCAAAATAACGGCGCCCCGCACTAGCAATTGTCGCCGGACTACCCAATTGGTCGAGTGTCGCCAAAACCTCGTTCGCTTCAAGACCCTTTTCCGGCCAAGCACCGGAAAAACCGGACATGGCTAACAATGCCTCTCGCGTCGGCGCCACACCACGTTCGTCCAAACCATTCAGATAGACGCACGCCCTGTTTGCTGCATCCTGCAATAAATCATTCATTCAAGTGGTCCAGCTCTTTCTGAAAACAGCTAATAGAAGAGGCTCCGGATGCATGTATTTCATGCCATTCGAATTAAGGTCACACAATTGCCTATCCACGACGGATGACAATTTGAACTCTTCGCTAGTGCGATATTTTTTCCTAGGTTCAACCGTCAAAATTGGTTTTCGACTATTCCGCAGCCTGCTGAGAGCTTATGAAACCCTCGCGCAAATCACGTTCAATGTCAGGCTGTGCCCGATCTTTCGGCAGGCCATAGCCCGCTCCGCCGCCGGTCTGAGCTATTAAAATATCACCTCTTTGTAAGGGGTAACTTACCTTGGAAGGTAAATCTATCACGTCATCACCACGCAGCACCTGAGTGGAAGCACAGTTGCCATCGGCTCCACCAAACAGCCCCTCGGGCGCTAGTCGAAAACGGTCCGAGTAGGTGGCGAAAGTGACGTTATCAGCCAAGATATGATATCGCCGTTGAAATCCCAAGCCACCGCGGTACTTGCCTGCGCCACCGGAATCGGCCACCAGGCTATAGTCCTCCACACGAAAGTAGTCGTATTCCATATCCATGGCTTCCACTGGCACGTTGGAGCAGTTTGACAGCGGGCTGTCTACCGCATCACAGCCATCCCCTTGATGAGAGGCGCCATAGCCGCCACCCAGAATTTCCAGATAGATCTTGTAGCCATCGTCCGTAAGCCGGCTCAACACGATGATCTCGGTAGAATCGAATCCTGCCGCGATCACCTTATCCGGGACGGACGGAGCCAGCGCCTTCATCACCGCGTTATAGGCTCGGTAGGCCGACAGCATTCTTGCCCGTACCGGAGCAGGTCGACGGGGATTGAGTAGACTGCCATATGGCGCACGCACTTCAATAGCCCGTTTACTGCCTTCATTGAAAGGAATATCCGGACTGGTCAGCACGGCCTTCACGCAGGATAGTCCGGCTGCTATCGTCGAGGCATAGGGGCAATTGACATTGGTGCCCACCTGATCGCACGTGCCCTCATAGTCTACAATTACCGTATCACCCTTGATTTCGACAGTAGCGTGCACGCGAAGGGGTTCGTCGGTAATGCCGTCGTCGTCAAGAAAATCCTCGCCCTCATAAATTCCATCCGGCAGATCCCGAATTGCTGCTCGCATGCGTCGTTCGGAATAGTCCAG
>CAXGCE010000424.1:0-2785 GCA_964007795.1 uncultured Alphaproteobacteria bacterium
GAGGCAATCCGCCATAACCGGTATCCTTCAATTTTTCGACGCCAACAGCCAAGGCAATGTCGGCCGCTCCGGAGGCCACCGCGTAAACAGCCCCCCGGAAAGCCTCGGTGCCGGAAGCGCAGAAGTTCTCCACCCGGGTCACAGGGATGTTTGGAAGGCGCAGGGCAACCGATAGCGGCACGCCCGATTTACCGACATGAACTTCCTCGATCGCGGTGGCAAACCATGCGGCATCAATTTGTGTGGTTTCTATTCCCGCGTCGTCTATGGCTTCCGCATAGGCTTCGACGATCAAATCTTCTGCGTCACAATCCCAGCGTTCCCCGAATTTCGAGCAACCCATACCAAGAATAGCTACTTTATCTCTAATACCTGAGGCCATGATATTTTCTCCTTATGCCGTCTGTACTTTTGGCGCGGCTTTCCAAAAATATTTGTTGAAGTTACGACGTTCGTCCGCCGCCTTGATCCGGAATACAAGACGGAATTCATCGCCGACTGCGACGCCACCTTCATCAACATCAGTGAAGTCGGCCATCATGCGGCCACCACCTTCGAAGGTCACCATGCCAAAATGATGTGGTGGGTCCGGAGCGTAGGTCAAATTGTCTGCGGTCCAGGACAGAATTGTGGCACTCGATTCTGACATTTTGTGATCTTCTTGGGTATTGATGGCGCCACAATTAGGGTTCACGCATATGCGAGATTTGGGAAATTGCACGGTGCCGCATTGTTCGCATTTGCCGCCGACAAAGCCGATCACCATCTCCCGGTTCCGGTACAGAGTGGAAAGCGCCGTCTGCTTGTCGGTTTCCGAACGGAGACCACCGTCCTGCTCCACCAGATTATTGAAGGCCAGGAACTTGTTATAGTTGGTCTCTTCCTTGCGGTGGGCAAGATGACCCTTGATGCCCTGACGGTTGGCCATGGTGGTCAGCAAATCGGTGGTCTTGAAAATCAAAGCGTCGCAGCCCTGGCCCCAGCCAATGACCATGATGGTTTGGCCGGGTTCAGCGTCTTGCAAACAATCCACTAGCATGATCAAGGAATGGGAAGTTCCTGCCTCTCCCATCACATTGTGCAAATTGTCGCGGGTTGCCTCCGGCGCCATGCCGCAACGTTTTGCAACCAAGCCGCCAATATTGCGGATGGTGCCGGGCATGACAAAGTAATCAATATCGCCGGCGGATAAGCTGGTATTGTCCAGGGCCGCTTGCACCGCGTCAGGTACAATCTTCATGTAACCTTCGTCGCGAATCCAGCGTTCTTCCCAGTTATAGTCGAAGTCCGCATTCTGGCCACGATAATGGTCTACGAAGTCCACGGCGATTTGCCCGCAGCCCACATACTCCGCAACGGTATTGTCATTACTCAGTAATAGGGCTGCCCCTCCGTCGCCATACATCAATTCATTGGTATTTGCTGTTTGTGCCCGGCGATGTTCGCCTGTGGCGAACAGGGCGCTGCCACCCATACCTTGCACCACGTTCAGCGCGTTGACTAGGCCCGACGTAGCGGCCCGCTGGGATGATGTGATGTCCATAGTCATCATGTTCTGGCCAAGGTTCAGCGCAGTCCCCAGAACCCCGGAATTCTGCCGGTCGGTGAATGGCAACGTGGTCGAAGCCAAATAAATCGCCCTGATATCGTCGGGCCGGGTCTTGTCCAGACAGTCGCGGGATGCTTCGACCGCCATGGTCAAGGCGTCCTCATCCCAGTTGCACATGGACCGCTCACCCTTGTTGTAAGCTTTCAAGGCCCCGTTAAACCAACTGACATTCTCCAAGATCACCTTGCGAGGTAACCTGCGTCTCGGCACATAGCCACCATATGCCTTGATACCTACCATTCATTCTTCCCTTCGTGCGAGCGATACAGGTTCACTCGCACAGTTCTTGAATATTTGATTGCCCTCCAATCTACCAGAGCGCGCGGTTGGGTCAAGAGAACCGCCTAAATCGGCACTGCGTCGAAAGCCACGCTCATGCGGGTCTCAGGCGATTTGAATGGCAACACCCGATGGTAAAAGTAGCTGGGAAACAACACCAATAGTCCCATTTCGGGTCTGACTACTTTCAACTTCGGTGCAATCCTTTGCGCCATGTGGTTAGGAGCTCGACCAATTTCTAGATACCCATCTGTATCCGCTTGGTTTTGCACCGCGGCGGGCAGGCGAGGATAATATACGCCACTTAGCCATGCGTCGGGATGGATATGGGTGTCTTCGCCGCTCGAAACCTGCTGCGTGAACGTGCCCCAGGCTTCAAGGCGCCAGGTATCGGGTCTCCCCGCAAGAAACGGATGTGCCGGATCATCGTGCAGCTCATCCATATAGTGGCGTACTGCATTGTTCATGGCGTCGGAATAGGCGCGTACGGCCGGTCCCGGCTCCAGCATGATATTGCGGGTTTGCCGTCCCTGGGCCTGCCCCTTTTCGCTGAACCGATCAGGTTCGGCATCCACCTCGGCGAATAAGGCATCGTTGAAGGTCGCGGAGCTGCTGAATCCCTCCGGCACTGGAATATGTTGCGTAGTGACGAATAATTCCAAGTCCTGAAGATAGGAAACCGCAGCCTGGTTGGGGATATCGTTCAGGATGATGATTTTGTTGGCCAGGGCCGTGCGGTTGCCGGGATCGCAGGCAAGAGCTCCCTCGCAAGCTTCCAGGGCTGCTGTTAATGCGCCCTTTTGAAACTGCGTCTGGGCCAAGTTATTGAAAGCGAGTGGGTTACCGGGCGCCATTTTCGTGATCATTTTGAAGCCGGCTTCCGCTTCATCCAATCGT
>CAXGCE010000425.1:0-2783 GCA_964007795.1 uncultured Alphaproteobacteria bacterium
AGCACACCATTCAGTTCAAGAACGAACAGCGCCTGGGCACCCTGTTCAAAATCGAAAGCGCGCTGTTAAAGGTAGGAACAAAATCGGTCTTAACTATGCATCGCCTTCGTAACATCGAAACCAGTGTGGTTGCCGCCACGACAGAAATCATTGCTGTTTGTTTTGATCTTTCAACGCGGTCCTCTATCCCTATACCTGATGAGACACGGGAACACTTAAAGGCCTATATCATGAATCCGGATGACGAGACTTGAAGGTGCATTCATAACCGTCATCCAAGGCCTAGCACCTCGTACAACACTATGGTTGCCACAATGTGTTCACAGATACATGGCCACTTTTCTCGGCAGCCGAAAGCACGCTCCTCCATATCCGCCATAATCTAGGATATTCCTATAAACGGTCCGCACACTGGCGAGCACGCCATCGGTATCCTCTGCCCAGGCAAGTCTGATTTTAGGGGCAATTTTCATGCCTTAGGCTCCAATGGTGTAACATGCAGCCAGATTAACAAATTTGACAGGAGGATGGTGTGTCGGATCGCATTGATTGGGTTGAAAAACGCAAGCAAGTGAAAATGTTTATTGAGGAAGTCGTCTACCCCCTCGAAGATGGTTTCGACAAGGACACACCGGAAAGCCAAGCTGGCTTGAAGGCAGTGCAGAAAAAGGCTAAAGACGCCGGCCTGTGGGCACTGGGCCATCCCAAAGACGTTGGCGGACAAGGCATGCCGTTCATGGACTATGTTCATGTCAATGAAGTGATCGGTCGGTCGCATCTGGGCTCGGTCGCAGTGGGCTCGAATACCCTGCAGGATTCTATCATGCTGCGCCTCTACGCCTCGCCTGAATGGCACAGAGATTACATGAAACCATTGATCGCCGGCGATTTCTATCAGAGTTTCGCCATGACTGAGCCTGATACAGCATCATCCGATCCAACAGGTATCCAGACTTCCGCTGTTCTAGACGGAAATCATTGGGTGATTAACGGTCATAAATGGTTCACATCGGACGCCGACCGGACAAAATACACCACCGTCATGGTCCAAACAGAGCAGGAGGGCGCGCCGGCTCATGAAGCTTTTTCAATGATCATCGTGCCCACGGACAATCCCGGCTACAAAATCCAACGGGACATCCGCACCATGGGTATGCTGGGTGGCCATATGGAAGTCCTTTATGAAAATTGCCGGGTCCCCGCCACCAACATGCTGGGCGAACGGGGCGAGGGATTTAAAGTCGCCCAAGAACGCCTAGGTCCCGGCCGGATTTTTCATGCTATGCGCTGGCTGGGCCAAGCGCAGCGTGCCTTTGATATCATGTGCGAACGCCTGAACAGCCGAATAATCCGTGATGGAAAACTGGGTGACAAGCAGTTGATGCAGGCCATGGTGTTCGAAAGCGCAGCCGAAATACAACAAAGCCGCCTGATGACCCTGGACGCGGCCCGCAAGATGGATAAGGGCGATCAGGCCCGCGTAGAAATCTCCCTCATCAAAGTCACGGGCGCCCGCATGCTACATAATGTTATCGACCGGGCCATCCAGGTCTTAGGCGCCAAGGGCGTCACCGATGACACGCCACTGGAACGTATGTATCGCCAAGCGCGATTCGCGCGACTAGTGGACGGCGCCGATGAGGTCCATATCTACCGTACTGGCCGTCGTATCCTACGCGCCTTTGAACGAGGCGAAGGTTACGATTTCGGCGAAAGGGAAGGCGAAGTGACCCACATCTCCCGCCGAGCACAAATATAGTAGCGTTATAGCGTTGGCAAAAGTTCTGGTCCGGCGGCATCCTGAATGGCACCGGACCAGATCAAATCTGCTGCCGCCTCCAAATCCGAGGCCATGAACCGGTCGTCGCCCAGGGCCTGAACCGACTCGCGCAAGCAACCGATTGCGTGGGTTAAGGCCACACTGGTTTTCAATGGTGTGCGCATTTCCACGCCTTGAGCTGCGACAAGCAACTCAATGCCTACAATCCGGCGCAGATTTTCTGCCATTGGCAAAAGACGCCGCGCAGCGTGCGCGGCCATGGAGACATGGTCCTCCTGATTAGCCGAAGTGGGGGTGGAATCCACCGAACATGGCGCCGCCATCTGTTTGTTTTCCGACATGAGCGCAGCCGTCGTCACCTCAGCGATCATGAAGCCGGAATTCAAGCCCGGATTTGGCGATAGAAACGCCGGCAGACCGAAATTCATTGCCGGATCCACCAACAGAGCCACGCGGCGTTGGGATATGGCGCCCATTTCCGCAATGGCGAGGGCCATCTGGTCAGCTGCCAGCGCCACCGGTTCGGCATGGAAATTTCCGCCCGAGACAATGGTGCCATCACCGGGGAAAATTAGGGGGTTGTCCGTCACAGCATTCGCCTCGATTACCAAGGTCTTAGCCGTGGCACGGAGTAGATCAAGGCAGGCCCCCATGACTTGAGGTTGGCAACGCACGCAGTAAGGGTCTTGCACCCGTTGGTCATCGTTACGGTGGGACTCTCGGATTTCCGAACCACCGATCAAGGCGCGCAGTGACCATCCCACATCGATTTGCCCTTGATGTCCGCGCAGCTCCTGCACCTCCGGCCGGAACGGGGCCGCTGAGCCCATGATTGCATCCGTCGATAGCGCTCCGGTGACTATGGCCCCTCGGCCGCAGCGCCACCCCTCAAACAGGCCTGCCAAAGCCAACGCCGTGGAGACCTGGGTACCGTTGATCAAGGCCAGACCTTCACGTAATTTAATTTGGATAGGTTTAATATGTAACTTTTCAAAAACCGATA
>CAXGCE010000426.1:0-2777 GCA_964007795.1 uncultured Alphaproteobacteria bacterium
TCAAGCCAATTCTGGATGACACACCGGATAATGATGTGCTAGCTGCACATGCGCCCACTTTCCATGGACAGGCAGCAATCTTGGAGGCGGCTCTGGAAGGTGGCGATTGGCTTTGTGATGATCAGGCGACGATCGCTGACATCGCCGTAGCGGCGCCTATGCATTTGCATGGCGCGCAGAAATTGCCTCTTGAAGATTATCCGAATATCCGTGCATGGATTGGGCGGGTTGAAGGGCTTTCATGCTGGCAGAATTCAGACCCCATTCCGCATATCCCGGCCGAGCTGTTGGCGAAGTTAGCTTAGGCGTCGAGCGACTAGGTAGCGATCTGTGATCCCGATTTTCCTTTGACAGGGTGGCTTGGCTACATCAATACGTCGTTACGACAGTTGATTATAAGCTCCGCTATGGACGCCTTGTTGGATAGCGCGAGTAGGGTCGCCACCACTTCCGCTATGTCTCGCGGCTCGGTCATCTGATCGAAGGCCATGGTTTCCACGCTTGTTGTCATGTCAGTGGCAACGTAGCCCGGGCACAAAGCTGTGCAGCGGACGCCGTCGTCCCAACCGGCATGACGGGTTGCGTGTGATAGGGCGACGGCTGCAAATTTGGTCATGGAGTAGCCGATGCCGCTACCGTATACCGCTTTGCCAGCCAGTGATGCGACATTGATAATGCGGCCGGCCCCGCTGCGGCGCAAGTGTGGCAAGGCAGTACGTGTCATTGACAACGGCGCCTTCACATTGACCGCCCACATGCGATCTAACGCCTCGTCATTTTCATCCTCGACGGAAACATCTTCCATAATGCCGGCGTTGTTGACCAGTCCGTCCAGGCGACCGAACCGCGCTATCGTTTCAGCAACCCATTGGTGGTGTGTTTCCTTATTTTCTGCATCGTAATGGCTTATCAACACGCGTTCGGGTGCCCAGGTGCCAATTTTGTTTGCCAATGTGTCGGGATTTCTACCCCCGAGGCTCAGGGTGTAGCCTGCACCATAGAGTTTTTCGGCGACTGCGTGTCCAATACCTCTGTTAGCACCAGAAATCATAATAACTCGGTTGTCGGGACCTAACATGTATAGAAATTCCTCTTGTTAATTTTGTCTGCTTAGCCGTAGAGCGCTACACAGCGTACCTCGATACTCCAACGATCCGGCGCGTCCGGCGGTGTGCCTGGATCCTCGAAGGCGCTGTGGAAACTAAAGGTGCATGGTGCATCCGCTCTGTGTGTGTCCGAACGAGCACCGTTGGAGCGGGCGAGCTCACCCCAGGAATCCCATTGCTTGATCAACAACGCCTCGTGTTGGCGCAATCCTCGGTAGTAGTACCACTGGTGCCGGTCGGCGTGCTTGGAGAAGTAGTTCTCACCGATGCGGTCTTGATAGTGAATTTCGAAGACGATCAAGTCCTCCGGCTTCACGCTGGCTGCGGCACATAGTGCCAGGGGTTGGGTTGCGACCGGTTCTTGGTCGATATTTCGCCATACGTTGATCATGACGAAGCGGCCGCCGGACAAACTTCGCTCAACCTCTGCCGTTTCAAGCAGCGCCACGCAGTCAGTAAGCTGCGTGCGAAGGGCATCGTTTTCGCCGGCAGGATTGGTTAGATCTCGAAGCCGTTGCGGGGCGCTTGTCAGCGTATAGTCGCCGTGCACCACGTGGGCCGGGCCTTGCACCTGCTGGCCGCCTTTGATGCGCTGCTTGGTTTCCTTGCCGGTAGCTGATCTTATATTGTAATCAAATGCTGCGGCGAAGCTTGCACCGGTAACTTCCCTAACAATTTCCGCGCATTGCGGAAAGTATCGTTCTACTACCTGATCATGCTCAAAAAAGTTAAGGTCTGGCGCCAACGGATACTCACGCATCTCAAACCCATGATGCGTCAGTGTGCATCGTGCAGTTGCTTCAAGACGCCGGGCGTCTTGAACAGACATCTGCCGGTTCTCTAGGTCGACGCCGGTCCAACTGGCGTCACTGCCGTCCTCGTCCCGGCGCGTGAGTACTTTACCATTACGGAACAGCGTGGATTGTGTTGATGCCGCCATGTACTTGAAGGATCCGATGCAGACGGCGTCCCCAAAATCTTCACTCTGTGCATTTGGTGGCGAACTCATATCTGTATGATCCTTCTTGCGGGGAAGCGGCAAATCAGAAAAAACGTGGCAATCACGGTGTTAAACTCGCGCCACACCATTAACACGAGCATAAACTTTTAGGCCCAACCAGGAAAGCAGGCCATTGAGGTGAAAGTCACTTCTAGGGTCCCTATCTGCTGACGGGGCCAGACGACGAGGCCTTTCCCGCTGCTTTTCCAAGGTGCGAATGCGGTTAATGGTGTGATAAGGGTCGACGAGACGGTTACCGTCGATATTATGGTTAGCGTTTCTAGACAAGGATTGTTGCTCAAGAACCCGGCGCACTTGTATAGGGTTTTTGCTTCTGTAGAAGGGCCGGCTATGGAGATTCAAATTTTAACGGCGGCATCCGTCACTAAGCTGAACTCGGAACACGCGGACCACGTTTTAATCGGCGGTAGCCACGGTGGCGTCTACGCTGGTTATCTGGCGGCCAGCGCCGGTGCGCGGGCGATTATTTTGAACGATGCCGGCGGTGGTTTAGATGGCGCTGGATTTGCCTCGTTGCCCTACCTCGATGATTTGGGCCGGCCGGGCGCGACGGTTGCACACGATACCGCTCGCATTGGCGATGGCGCAGACATGGCCGCCCGTGGCGTGATCAGCCATGTCAATCGGGCGGCCGCGGCCCTGGGATGTGC
>CAXGCE010000427.1:0-2763 GCA_964007795.1 uncultured Alphaproteobacteria bacterium
CAGAAACGCCACTCCTGAGGCCACGACTAGAGCTGGCGGCGCCAGAAAGGCGGAGAGGGCCGCGCCAGCCAGAATGGCCCCAATGGCCCAGCGCGCACCCAACCGCCGTTGCACCAGATCACGCAGGACCAGTGCCAAGCCGATCATGGGAACACCACTGGGCGCCATGATGGAGGGCGCCACAGGGATCAGGCAGGGTGAATTAGGCGGGCAAACAGTTCCTGCATGCCCCAACAGCCAGTTGGCAGCGGGTATACACAAGGCAAAACCGACCAGATAGATGTAACCTTCTAAACGTGCTGCCTGCATGCTGCCTCAGCAGAGTAAATTTATCGGTTAGCACACTTAAGATAAGACAAGACAAAAGAAAAGGGCCGCCAGCACGTTGGCGGCCCAATCCCAGTAAATTAAAGTTACATTTGTTACTTGGACGTCTCGGCAGAAATGGTCGGACCGAACCGGACATTACCCTTGCCGTCGAATTTCATCATCTGCATCTGCTCGACCGGATAGAAATCGGCCGGGCCGGTGTTCGCCACGATACCCGGCAGCAGACCACGCACCCGGAACTTCTTGAAGCTGGCAGCTTGCTTCATGATGTTCTCGCGGCTGAGATCATTCCCAGCCCTTTTCAAGGTATCAATCATTAGGCTGCAAACCGACCAACCATAGACGTTAAAGGCATTGTCGGCGTCGCCTTTGGGATAGTACTTAGCCATGAAGGCGCGCCACTCGTTCATCTCCGGATCATTCTTCCACTCAGGATCGTTGGGATCTTTGAGATAGGTCACGGAGATGATGCCCTTGGATTTTTCCAAACCGGCGGGTGTATATGTCGCCTTAATTGTTGCAGCAACGTCATTTAATAGATGAACCGGCTTCCAACCGATGGCATCCATCTTCTTGATCGCCTGAGCCGCAAATTTTGGAATGGAGATGTTAACCAGCACATCAGCACCGCTGTTCTTCAAGCTAATAATCTGGCTAGCCACCGTTGGATCAGTGACTTCATAGGTTTCTTCCTTGACCACCTGTTTTGCGTATTTGTCGCCCATAGCGTCCTTGACGCCAATCACATAGTCCTTGCCGTAGTCGTCGTTTTGGTACAACACGGCCACCTTGCTGTTGGGATGGTTTTGCAGAATGTAGTTACCGAAGATCCTGCCAATGGTTTGATAGTTTGGCTGAAAGCCCATGGTCCAAGGAAACTTTTTAGGCTGACCCCATTTGGTCGCACCGGTGGCGACGAACAAATGCGGCACCTTTTTCTTATTCATATATTTGTGAATGGCCGAATTCGTCGGCGTGCCAAGGGTCTGGAAAGTCAAGGCAACCTTATCCTTTTCAACCAGCCTACGGATCTGTTCCTTTGTCTTCGGCGGGCTGTAGCCATCGTCATAGGAAATCCATTTTATCTTGCGGCCGTTGATGCCACCCTCAGCATTCACTTGTTTCCAACAAGCACCAATAGATTTACCAATCGTCGAATAGACCGAGGCCGGTCCACTATACGGGTTGGTATTACCAATTTTGATTTCTGTATCGGTGACACCAGGAGCATTCCCGGCTACCGCGACACCCATGCCGGCCACGAAGGCGACCGCCATTCCCGATGTCAATTTGAGCGTCTTACCCATATTGCTCTCCTTGTTGAGTTTGTTATTACGCCAAAATATAAAACTGTTTCTAGACACAACTCAAGTCACAGATCTGCAACGCTACATTCCCAGGTAGGATTATCAGCGCGCTAACTTTCGCAAGTTCCAACGTATGAAGCCTGCGAAGCCCATTGGCATGATAGACACAACAATCACCATGACCACACCAAAGGAAACCCACACCAATGCCTTCGAACTCGGATCGCCACCAAAGAATGTGTCGACAATCGCCTCCGAGAAGGTTGGCACATACAAAATAAAGGCTCCACCGATAATTGCCGCCGGGATGGAAGCCAGACCGCCGATCACCATGGCGATCAGCAGTAATATAGCATGAATGAAAGTGAAACTCTCTGGTGCTATGAACTCCACCACGATGGCAGACAATGCACCGGCAACACCGCAATACAGCCCGCTGACACCGAAGGTTGTCGCCTTGTAAACAGAGGTATTAATACCCATGGTGGTGGCGGCGATGGGATTGTCGCGAATAGCGATCATCGCCCGTCCGGTACGGCCTCGTACCAGGTTCCATGCAGCAATTATCAGCAGAAAACCGAAGAACAGGCAGAAATAATACCACCACTGATCATTGCTTAAGAACGCAATGGGTGAATCATCCTTGAACAGGTCCAACCCCTGGACACCACCTGTATAATGCTCGAAATGCTCATATTTCAGTAGCTGCGGCGCAGCCACCGCCAGAGCAAAGGTTGCGAGAGCCAAATACAGCCCCTCCAAACGCAATGCCGGCCAGCCAAAAAGAAATCCGGCAACGAAACAGATCAAGCCGGCGGGCACAATCGTCCAATAGTAGGCGATTTCCCATTGGGCCATCATAATACCGGCCGTGTAGGCGCCCAGCGCCATGAAAGCACTGTGACCCAGCGAGAATTGGCCATTGAAACCGGTAAGCAAATTGAGACCCAATACTGCAATCGACAAATAAATGACTTGCGTCATTTGGAAGACCGAAAAATCCTCCACAGCGAATGGCGCGAGAAGAGCAATCAGCACGGCAACAATGATTGTGCCGAGCCTAAATTGCTGCATTGTCATGCCAAAAACACGCAAACTATCCGCGGGATTATGGCGCAAGTTGGAA
>CAXGCE010000428.1:0-2754 GCA_964007795.1 uncultured Alphaproteobacteria bacterium
ACTGCATGGGCTAGGTCTTCGAAATTCATTTCATCCAATGGTGCGCTTTCGCCATAACCCGGCATGTCCCAAGCGGTTGCCCGCCAGCGGTCGGCGAAAGCGGGAAGCTGCCAATCGAAGGAATGGCGGTTACCGCCGATGCCGTGCAAAAACAGCAGGACAGGACCAACTCCCTGACTAACGAAACTGGGAATGTCGCTCATGCCAATTCTCCTTGTAGCACGCCATTCTTGACTACGGCCTGGTTATCCAACTCCACCGTGCAATTTCGAATGGGCAGGTCGAAATGACCCAGGGTCTGTCTGCCTGCAACCTCATTGGCGCCGGTTGAGTAGACCACATTGCCTGCGAAGGCACGTAGTTCGGTGCCGTTAAAATCCTTGCGATCATACATGGTCATGGCATCCCAGCGGGCTCCCTGGTTCATGCCCCAACCGACGTGAGAGGTGGCATAGGCGTCCCGGTCCTTCCAGGCCGAAAAGTAACTGCGCATCAGGTCAGCATCCACACCATCGCCTTCAATGGCAGTGACATAGTCATCCTCAATCTTCAGACAAATTGGTGTTTCAAGATATCGCTTGAAGGTCAGGTTCACGTCACCTCGATCTAGCACTAGAGTGCCATTAACTTTGCCTGATGCTGGAAAACACAGACACAAGCCGCCCGGCCAATGGGACATAATTCCGGGTCGTGTCACCCAGCCCCAGCCTCCGCCGGCGATGGCGCCTTCAAGGTTCACGGACAGATTACTTCCCGCGCGGGAGGTAATTTTCATCGTCTTGGCGCCACGTAGCATCTTCATGCCCAGCTTTACCTTTTGCTCCAGGGCATCGTTGGGAGCGAGGCGCTCCAAGGCCTCAGGGTGCTCGTTCGAGATCATCAAAACTCGGGCGCCGCCCTTTAAAATTTCCGGAAGTTCCGGGGCATGCAACATCCCTTCGACTGTACAATCCACTACCATGGTGGTATTCGCCAGGGCCCTTACGACGGGCCGGATATTTTGGATTACGTCTGTGGAGCCAGTCGAGCGCACTGGAACTGGCGCGACTTGCGTAGGGGTGGGGATGACAATATGAAACGGCAGTGCGCCAAGTTGATGCAAGGCCAGTTCAGCAAGCTGTACATTGATAGCGCGGGATTGGCTTTCCGACAGAATTGCCACTGCTTCCCCTTTTTCCACTTTGCACTTGATGAAGACCCGAGCAAAGCAGTCGATCCACTTGCCCTCGATACGTTCCTGTAACATGGCTACCTCGCTTTTTTTGCTGGCCGATGTTAATGCCATACTGGTCCGCTGATGAAGGATAATCCATGACAATTTTGTTTGAACACGAATCCTGCCTCCGACACGATATGGGCGAAGGTCATCCGGAACGCCCTGACCGCTTGCGCGCCATTCAACTGGCGTTAGCCGAATCGGAATTTGTCGATCTGGAGCGCCGTTCAGCGCCTTTGGCAACCCCCCAACAGATTGCCTTGGTCCATCCGCAATCCTACATCAATCATATTTTTGACACGGCGCCGAAACAGGGGCGCGTCCAGCTCGATCCAGACACCGCTATGAACTCCGCTTCATTGGAGGCGGCCCGGAGGGCTGCTGGGGCGGTCTGCGCGGCGGTGGATGCGGTCATGGCGGGTGAGACCAAGAATGCCTTCTGCGCCGTGCGACCCCCGGGACACCACGCCGAACCCGAGCGCTCCATGGGCTTTTGTATTTTCAGTTCTGTTGCCATCGCGGCCCGCCACGCGATGTCTGCCCATGATCTGAAGCGTGTGGCGGTGGTTGACTTTGATGTTCACCACGGGAACGGCACCCAAGCCGCGTTTTGGAATGATGCCGACTTGTTTTTTGGCTCCACCCATCAGATGCCTCTGTATCCTGGTACCGGTGCGGTGTCGGAAATCGGGGTGGGGAATATTCATAATTTTCCCCTGCCCCCTGGTGCGGCAGGAATAGCGTTCCGTGATGCAATGGGAGACGGTTTACTTCCAGCCTTAACCGCTTTCAAACCCGAATTATTGTTGATTTCGGCCGGTTTCGATGCCCATGTCGATGACCCGTTGGCACAATTGTGTTTTGAGACGGAGGACTATGCTTGGGTGACGGAAATTCTAATAGCGGTTGCGGCCGATCACTGCCAGGGCCGGCTGGTATCGTCACTGGAAGGAGGTTATGATCTCGCCGCATTGGCGGCGTCCGTAGCAGCGCATGTCAGGGCCTTGATGGCGGCGTAAAGGAAGGATGCAATGGCAAAAAAAGGAAAAGAAGATATTCCCGAGGACATTGCCGCCATGAATTTCGAAGTTGCCTTGGCGGAACTTGAAGGCATCGTACAGGATTTGGAAGGCGGGCAAGTGGATTTGGATGCCTCTATCGCGCTGTACAGCCGAGGCGCTCTGCTAAAGCGACATTGCGAAGCGAAGTTGAACGCCGCCAGTGAGCAAGTGGAAAAGATCGTAGCTGACGATGCGGGCAATGCCCAGTCTTCCGAACCGGCCAATATTCAATAAATTGCATCATGACGAAATTTTCAGCGCTGCTGGCCAAGGCATCTAAGGCTGTCGACAAGGAAATGGATGATCAGTTGCCTAGCGGACAGGAACTGGAGCATCGGCTGTTCGACGCCATGCGCTACGCCACTCTCGGTGGGGGCAAGCGCCTGCGTCCGTTCATGGTCATTGCGGGGGGTGCGATCTTTGATCTGAAGATGGTAGAATGCTTGCGTGTGTGCGCGGCAGTGGAATTTGTGCATG
>CAXGCE010000429.1:0-2749 GCA_964007795.1 uncultured Alphaproteobacteria bacterium
GCGATGGCGGATACCGATCCATGAAAGCGGCCCTGAAACGGGCCGAACTGAATCCGGAAGAAATCGATTATGTCAATGCCCACGGCACCTCGACACCATTAGGTGACGAGATCGAGGTTGCGGCAGTAAAACGTTTGTTCGGCGAGGCCGCTTACCAGATTTCTATGTCATCCACTAAATCCGCGATCGGCCACTTGTTGGGCGCAGCCGGCAGTGTCGAAGCCATATTTTCCATTCTAGCCATGAACCACAACATGGCACCGGCAACCTTGAACCTGGATGATCCTTCCGACGGACTAGACATTGATCTGGTGCCTCATACGCCCAAAGAACGGCCAATTCGGGCGGCGTTGTCGAACTCGTTTGGCTTTGGCGGCACCAACGCCACCCTGGTGCTGACCCCTGGCGTATAGTTTTTGCGCCATGACCCGGCGCTTGTTGAGGCTTATTTTCGTATTTGTATTGCTCATCCTGGTGCCAGCAGGTGGTATCCTGAGCTGGGGTTATGCGCAGTTCACTAGGCCAAGCCAGCAGGCATTTGATCAGACGGTCGTTGTAACCAAGGGGTACGGCTTAAAGGAGATCGCCGCGCAATTGGAAAAATCGGGCGTCATCTCCAACCAATTGGTTTTCCGTGTCGGTGTGCGCTTCGGCGGCTGGTCACGGGATTTAAGGGCCGGCGAATTCCGTTTTCCCGCGGGCGCCAGCATGCGCGACGCGGTCGCAATCCTGCGCAAAGGCTTCACGGTTGTCCGCCGTGTTGCCATTCCCGAGGGTCTGAGCACCGTCAGGGTCGTGAACATTTTGCGCCTAACTGAAGGTCTTCGTGGCGACATTAAACGGATCCCCGGAGAAGGAACCCTATTCCCGGCCACTTACAATTTTTCCCATGGTGACGAACGGGTAACTATTCTTCAAACCATGGCAGAGAAGATGGACAAAATAACGGCAAAATTATGGGCGGCGCGAGAAAAGGGACTGCCCCTGGCAACAATTCGAGACGCCGTGATACTTGCCTCCATCGTAGAAAAGGAAACCTCGCTTCGGGAAGAACGGGCCCACGTGGCTGGTGTTTTTATTAATCGTCTGCGCCGCGGCATGCGCTTGCAGTCTGATCCCACCGTAGTTTACGGCCTAACACGCGGCACCGGCCCCCTTGGCCGGCCTCTGCGCCGAGCCGATCTGGAACAGGACACCCCATACAACACCTATCAATTGCCGGGCCTGCCGCCCGCACCTATCACTAATCCGGGCCGAGCCGCCTTGCACGCTGTTCTCCATCCCACGGCAGGAAAGGATCTGTATTTTGTCGCAGATGGAACCGGCGGTCACGCCTTTGCGGCCACCTTTGCCGAACACAAACGCAATGTGAAACGTTGGCGACGCATCAAAGCCAAGCAGTACAAGTAAGGCAATTCCCGTGCGAGACGACATCTTCTATAGTGCCATCGGTTCATCGCATGGAAGGAAGTCGTATCGTGGCCGTATCATCCATGACTGGTTTCGCCCTCGTTTCTGGTAGCCTAGGCGACAACAGTTGGAGTTGGGAAATCAAGAGTGTCAATAGCCGTGGTCTTGATTTGCGATGCCGGCTGCAGGGAGGGCTGGATAGGTTGGAAGCATCCGTCCGTGCAGCAGCGACCAATCGTTTTCATCGTGGCAACCTCACCATGAACCTGACCCTCACCCGCCCCAGAACAAACCTCGAAATAAGAGTTAACGAAGATGTTCTAAACACAGTTCTGGCGGTATCCAATGATCTAGCGCAGCGGATAAAGGCCGGCCCGCCCACAGTAGAGGGACTGCTCGCCATGCCCGGCGTGGTGGATTCTATCGAAGCAGAAGAATCGGTGGACGGCCGCAAGGCACTGGAAACCAGCATATTGGCGACGCTAGAAGAAGCTCTGGATGATTTGGCAGAGGATCGCAGAATGGAAGGGAGCCACCTGGGCGACATCGTCGGCAGACAGGTGGATACTATCGCCGCCCTGACCAGAGATGCCAGCGCCTTGGCGGCCACCCAGCCCACCACTTTGAAGGCACGGCTGCAAAAACAGATTGCCGATTTTCTAAGTGAGACCGATAGGTTGCCAGAAGATCGCCTGCTGCAAGAGGCTGCTCTGCTGGCTACCAAGGCAGACGTGCGCGAGGAATTGGATCGTCTCACCGCTCATGTCGAAGCAGCACGACAGCTCTTAGCTGATGATGGTGTCATTGGCCGGCGTCTGGATTTCCTGGCCCAGGAATTCAACCGAGAAGCCAATACCCTTTGTTCTAAATCCCACGATGCGGCGTTGACAAAGATCGGCATTGAACTGAAAACAGTGATCGACCAATTCCGTGAACAGGCACAGAATATTGAGTGAGCAAACCCCCGTAACGATGAACCTGGATGGCGCCGTCGCCCGGCGCGGTCTTATGTTGGTGTTGTCTTCACCATCCGGTGCGGGAAAGACCACATTGTCGCGGCGGCTTTTATCCGAATTTTCGGACCTGACCATGTCCATCTCCGTCACTACACGGCCCAAGCGCCCTGGTGAAAAGGAGGGTGTTGACTACTTCTTCGTGGATAAAATCGAATTCGACCTGATGCGGAACAAGCGTCTGTTGTTGGAACATGCCAAGGTCTTCGACCATTACTATGGCACGCCGGCAGGACCGGTAGAGAAAGCCCTGACAGCGGGACGGGATATTCTATTCGATATCGACTGGCAGGGCGCCCAGCAGTTGAAACAGGAAAAACGGGACG
>CAXGCE010000430.1:0-2738 GCA_964007795.1 uncultured Alphaproteobacteria bacterium
TGCTGGAGCAAAACGATGGGTGCCAATCCTGGTGGCGTTGATGGCGGGGGTGTTTTCCGCCTATCTGGTGATGAAAGGCCTGAAGCGGGTCTGGAAGCCAGAGCCTTGGCTGATTGTCACGATCGGCGCCGTCGTATTCGCCGTGGCATATGCGATTATTAATCCCCTGATCAGACGTCAGGCCGAGGGAATGGAGAACCGCAATAAATCGGTACGTACCCTGTTTATAATTCCGCTCATCTGCTCCGCCGCGTTACTGTCATTCGCCCATGGCTCCAACGATGTGGCCAACGCCGTGGGTCCGTTGGCGGCTATCGTTGGCGCAGCGGAAAGCGGTCAGGTGGCGGTCAATGTTGAAATTCCTTTGTGGGTTATGTTCATTGGAGCGGCGGGACTGTCTGCAGGGTTGCTATTGTTCGGTCCCAAATTGATCCGCGTGGTAGGACAACAGATCACCAGGATGAATCCCATGCGGGCCTATTGCGTGGCGCTGTCAGCGGCCATAACTGTGATAATTGCGTCCGGCCTGGGTTTGCCCGTAAGTTCCACGCACATTGCGGTGGGCGCGGTGTTCGGCGTGGGTTTTTACCGGGAATGGCAAACCGGACGGCGCACCCACATCAATCACGGCCGTTATGGTGAGGCACGCAAAACTAAGGGTATCGGCCCCGAGGAACAGGCCCTGCGACGCAAATTAGTGCGCCGCAGCCACCTGGCCACCATCGCTGCTGCTTGGGTCATTACAGTGCCAGCCTCCGCCGTGATTGCCGGGGGAATATTTTGGATCTTGCAAGCGGTCCGTGGCATGTAGCGGTTTAATTTCCATTGCCGGGTACTGACGTGTGGAGGCCGATCCGTTGCCAAGTTTATTCAATAATATTAAGGGCGACATATTTGGCGGAGTGACTGCTGCCGTGGTGGCGCTGCCCCTGGCTCTAGCGTTTGGTGTCGCCTCGGGCGTGGGCGCCATCGCGGGTCTTTATGGTGCGATCGCTGTGGGTTTCTTCGCTGCCGTGTTCGGTGGCACGAAATCGCAGGTTTCCGGGCCCACGGGCCCTATGACCGTGGTCATGGGCGCCATTGTGGCGGAACACGCAGGAAATCTGGGTGAGGCTTTTGCCATTGTTATCCTCGGCGGCTTTCTTCAGATCATTTTTGGTGTCCTTCGAGTTGGCCGGTTTGTATCCTATACGCCCTATTCCGTGGTCTCAGGTTTCATGTCGGGGATCGGGGTCATCATCATCATTATCCAAACCCTTCCTTTCATTGGCATGCCGGCGGTGCCTGGCGGTCCGTTGGATGTGATCAATGTCTGGGTCGGCCTGTCACTGCAGGTCAATATGGACGCCCTTATGGTCGCCGGCCTGTGCCTCGCCATCGTGATATTCTGGCCGAGCCGTCTGCACGCCATTCTGCCACCGCATCTGGCGGCCCTGGTCATCGGCAGCGCGATGGCCTTCTTCTTCCTGCCGGGCGCGCCGGTGATCGGAGATATTCCGACCGGACTGCCGGATTTGCTCCTGCCATTCATCAGCCTCGGCAATCTGCCAACTATCGTGGGGCCGGCCTTTGTCTTGGCCTTGCTTGGCTCTATCGACAGTTTGCTGACTTCCCTGGTGGCGGATTCCATCACACGGACAAGGCACAAGTCTGACCGGGAGCTGATTGGCCAAGGAATTGGCAATATGGTTTCTGGTCTAATTGGCGGCCTGCCCGGCGCCGGCGCCACCATGCGCACTGTCGTCAACGTACGCGCCGGTGGGCGAACGCCGCTGTCAGGCGCGCTGCATGCGGTGATCCTATTGGCCTTGGTGCTGGGGCTAGGACCGTTGGCTGAGCAGGTACCCCATGCTGTCCTAGCAGGAATTTTGATCAAAGTGGGCTGGGACATTATCGATTGGGGCTATATCAAGCATTGCTGGCGCGCGCCGCGTGACAACGTGCTGGTCATGTTTGTTACTCTGGGGTTGACTGTGTTTGTGGATCTGATCACAGCCGTGGCCGTCGGTCTTATCCTGGCCGGTTTCGCAACCGCTCGATGGATGGAACGGGAAGAGATGAAAGGCGTGACCGCGATTGCCATCCCGGGCAAGACGGATAACTTGGAACCAGAAGTTCGGGCGGCGTGGGAAAAATTGCAGGGCCGGATTGTTGTTGTGACCCTGCGGGGCCGGTTTTCTTATGCCTCGGCCCGGGAATTGAACCGCTGGGTCGGCCAGGCCTCCATGGGCTACGAGGCCATCATCTATGATTTTACCGAGGCAGCTCATATGGACACTTCCGCTGCACTGGCCATGGAGGAATTGCTGACCATCGCAGCCAACGACGGCATTCCCTGTTTTATAGCTGGGCTGTCGGAGTCGGCGAAAACTACCCTAAAATCCCTTGGTGTGCTGGACGGAATTCCGTCCGGTCACTTAACGGCCACATTGTTGGATTCTATCCAAGTGGCTGAAAGCCATCTGGCTGTCCGCTTATGACAGCGCTCTCGTGATCAACATCCTGCCGAGACGCGGCACCGTTGTGTCACCGCCTCACCCAGATGTGATACAGGATGTTCTGGTACGGTTAGCTTAGGTGCTGTTCGAACAATTCCATAGTACGGGCCCGAGCTTGGGTGGCTGCGGCTTCGTTAAATTGGCCGCGATGATCGCAGTTGAAGCCGTGGTCGGCGTCGTAGATATGCACCACCGCATCTGAGTGTGCTTTTCCAATGGTCTTGACGTTCTCCAGCGGAA
>CAXGCE010000431.1:0-2737 GCA_964007795.1 uncultured Alphaproteobacteria bacterium
ATGTCCTGTGGATAAATACCGTCCCGATCAATGGCGGCTGCCCGCGAAGCAACTTTGTCGGCGGCGACGCGGCGAATGGTGTCTTGCACTTGACGTTGATCATCGGATAGGGAGAAAGACACGGTATGGCCAGTTCATTTTATCTCTTAGCGGAGGCAATGCTTCAGGCTACCATGCGGCAGAAATTTGAACTAGGTAGAGTTGGTAACTGAGAAAAATCAACTGACCGAGTGATGTAGTCTAATTCCTAGTTTGAAGGGAGGTGCAGGGATGTATACCGCGACGACGCGCAATATAACCGTAAGGGTGCAGCCGCAATTTCTGGCGGAGCAATCTGATCCTGTGTCTGATCAATATGTCTGGCTTTACACCATTAATATAGAAAACGGCGGTACGGAGGCCGTGCAATTATTGAACAGGCATTGGATCATCACCAATGCGGTGGGGCATGTGGAGGAAGTCCAGGGCCCAGGCGTTATAGGTGAACAGCCCGTGTTGCAGCCGGGTGATAGCTTTCAATATACTTCCGGCTGTCCGTTGCGCACGCCGTCTGGCATGATGGTCGGAACCTATGAAATGGTTGGATCTGGCGACGAGCGATTTGATATTGACATTCCGGCATTTTCTCTGGACAGCCCGCACCAGGCGCGTCAATTGAACTAGACTTTTGTTTGTTCCAAGATCGCCTCGAACCCTTCGAACCGGGGCGAGCCAAGGTAAATACTAGAGCCGGATCGGTCTTTTCTGGCAGCGCCGGCGTGGGCCTTGCGGAAGGCCTCAGATTTAGTCCAGGCCTCGAAATCGTCTCGGCTCTCCCAGATAGTATGAGAGGCATAGAGGGTATGATCTTCCGCCTCCGGTCCGCGCAGCAGGTGGAATTCCTTAAATCCCGGCACCTCGTCCAAATGTGTTTTCCGGCTGGTCCAAATCGTCTCGAATTTCTGCTCTGACCCTTTGGCCACGCGAAAGCGGTTCATGGCGATGTACATCCGGGTCTACCAGACTACGGGCAAGGTTGACAGGCCTCGCAAGGTAAAAGTCTTGCGCCAGTCTAGTTCATCGTTAGCTAGTCGGATGTTGGGCAGGCGCTTGATTAGGGTCGACAAGGCGATTTCTCCCTCCAAGCGCGCTAGGGGCGCACCCAGGCAATGGTGAATGCCGCCGCCAAAGGATGTGGGCTGTACATTCTGCCGGTCCACCCTGAAACCCTCCGGGTCGTCATATTGTTCGGGATCCCGGTTCGCTGCGCCCAGCAGGGTCAGGACCTGTTCGCCTTTGGGGATGGTGACACCGCTAAATTCCACGTCCTCAAAAGCAACGCGGCCGGTCATCTGTACGGAGCTGTCGAACCGCAACATTTCCTCCACGGCGCTGGGCACTAATGATGGATCAGCTTTCAGCTTTTCCCATTCCTCCGGGTTGGACAACAAGTGCAGCATGCCATTGCCCAGCATGTTGACCGTGGTTTCGTGTCCGGCACCGAACAGCAGTATAATGTTGCCGATCAGTTCGTCTTCACTTAATTTCTCACCGTCTTCGGCGGCGCTAAGGAGTTCCGAGGTAATGTCTTCGCCCGGTTCCTTGCGGCGGCGTTCAAACAGATCCCTGAAAAAGGCAACCTGGACCGCATGGCCCTCATTTACCTCTTTTAATTCTTCTGGCGTCATTGGCGTGGGGTCGATCAAGCGGCCAGAGACGCGGGAGCCGTCAAAGAACCAGTTGCGGTTTTCAACCGGGATACCCAGCATGTCACAAATCACGTGCACCGGCAGGGGATAGGCGAAGTCGGCCAGGAAATCCATTTTACCACGGTCTTGCACGGCATCCAGGCTGTCGTCTACGAGTTGCTGAATGCGAGGGCGCAGATCTTTTAGGCGTCTGGGAGTGAAGGCACGGGCAACAAGCTTACGCAGGCGAGTATGATCGGGTGGGTCCATAACCAGCATCCAGTTCCGCATAGATGCATAGACTGGCTCGTTCCAGACTTCCCCACCGTATTGGTGCTCAATTCGTTCCACAAAGCATTTGCCAAAACGTTTGTCCCGCAAAATCGCTGTCACGTCGTCGTAGCGGGAGGCTACCCAGAAACCCATTTCGGTCTTTAGAATGGGTGCGTTGGCACGCAACATTTGAAACGCGGGATAAGGGTTACGCAAAAAATCCGGGGATAAAAAATCAAAGCCCGGTGATCTTGCCGCCTCGACTGCTTGCTCGCTCATGCTTAGTCACCTCTCTGACGCAATTGGCTGGAAGGTTAACCCTCCATAATGGCGACGTCTTGTCCTTCTGTTATGGCGTCGCCTTCGGCAACCAAAATTTCCTTTAAGCTCCCTTCTCGGGGAGCTACTACGGGGATCTCCATCTTCATGGATTCCAGGACAATGATCGTGTCTTCTTCTTCTAAGCTGTCGCCAACGCTGGCCTCTATGGCCCACACTTTACCGGTAATTTCGGACTGTACTTTAATTTCTGCCACAATGGTTTCCTCCAGAACAATAAACTGGCCCTTATCTAGCGGTCCCTGCAAGGCGGGGCAAGGATGCGTTATGGCTACTGGAGCAAAGCCGACAGACAGCCGGTATGTTGCAGGATAGCTCGTGTGCGGATGGCTGCCTCGCCCTCCAATTCCGCAAACCGCCGGCGAAGTTCCATCAGGCATTTGACCTGATAGTTAAAAGTGGCTTGGCTGTAGGAGCCGTTGGCATAGGTCAAGGAGAATGTATCCTCACCTTTTTCT
>CAXGCE010000432.1:0-2721 GCA_964007795.1 uncultured Alphaproteobacteria bacterium
CGATTCATTCCGGAGGCTGGTTGCGGCCTTCACAGACTGGTGATCTAGGGATCTGGATTGAGGTTAGGCAAACGACGTTCCAAAGCCTCCAGCTATCCGAAATCGGATTCTTGTCGTCTTCCTTTGTTTTGCGGGGAAGAAGGCGATGAGTTGTTGCATTTTGGGCTGCTGACGTTGGATGGCCTGGAGTCCACCAGCAAGCTGATCCAGCTCGATCTTAAAGACTGCAGCGCCCTGCATGACCTGTCACTCCAGAGCCTGATAGTGCTGCTCTGCGCCCAGCCGTCTGGCTAGACTCCTCGCCAATTCAACAAGAATCGCTGCGAGGAAGCAGACATGAGCATGACATTCTCCGGCCAGGTCGCCCTGGTCACCGGCGCTGCGGCCGGCATAGGCCGCGCCACCGCCCAGGCATTCGCCGCCGAAGGGCTCAAGGTGGTGGTTTCCGATGTCGACGTGGCTGGCGGTGAAGGCACCGTCGAGCTGATTCGTGCCGCCGGTGGTGACGCCTGCTTCGTGCGCTGCGACGTTACCCGCGATGCCGAGGTGAAGGCCCTGATGGAGGCGGCCCTGAGCCAGTACGGCCGCCTGGACTATGCCTTCAACAATGCCGGTATCGAGATCGAGCAGGGCAAGCTGGCCGACGGCAACGAGGCCGAGTTCGACGCGATCATGGGCGTCAACGTCAAGGGCGTGTGGCTGTGCATGAAGCACCAGATACCGCTCCTGCTGGCCCAGGGGGGCGGCGCCATCGTCAACACGGCGTCGGTGGCGGGCCTGGGGGCGGCGCGACTGGTGGCTAGTCACTATTCAATTTTGGTCAAGGATATAGGAGCCATGTTTGTTGCCGGCCCGCCGGTGGTGAAACATATCGGCGAGGATCTGGACAAACAGGAACTCGGGGGGCATTTAATTCAGACAGCCGCCGGGGGCGTCGATCATGCCGCAGAATCTGAAGCGGATGCTTTTGAATGTGCCCGCCGCTTCCTCTCTTACCTGCCGTCATCTGTTTACGACGTCGCATCGCGAGGAAAATCTGTGGACGATGCTGGGCGTCAGGACGAAATGTTGGACAGCATTATTCCGAAGAATACGCGCAAGGTCTATCGCATGCGGAAAATCATCAACAGCCTGGTAGACAAGGGTTCGTTCTTTGAAATGGGCATGATGTTTGGGCGGTCCATGATCACCGGTTTTGCTCGGCTTGATGGCTGGCCAGTAGCTCTCATGGCTTCGGATCCTCATTTCTATGCTGGCGCCTGGACATCGGATGCTTGCGATAAGATTACCCGTTTTGTGGATATGGCGGAAACCTTCCATCTACCTTTAGTTTATTTAGCCGACTGTCCCGGTTTTTTGGTGGGCGGCGAGGCTGAGCGGACCGCCACAATCCGCCATGGCGTGCGCACCATGTCGGCGATTAATCAATCGACTACGCCCTGGTGTTCCATCATTGTACGCAACAGTTTTGGCGTTGCAGGCGCGGCTCATCGGCCCGTTGGCCGGTACTCTGTCCGTTATGCATGGTATACCGCGCGCTGGGGATCGCTTCCCCTTGAGGGTGGGATCGAGGCGGCCTATCGTGCCGAAATTGACAAGGCGGACGATCCGGCTGCGAAACTGGCGGAGATTGAGAAGCGTCTGAACCAGCTGCGCTCTCCCTATCGCACGGCGGAAACTTTTTGGATCGAGGATATTATTGAACCACATAAGACCCGTCCTTTATTGTGCGATTTTGCCAATCTAGCCGCCCCCCTGCGGACGCCAGGACAGGTGAGTTTCGGTATGCGGCCATAAATCTAAAAGCTGCCGTTCAGTTTCCAATTATATTCAGCTCGGTCGAGGCGTCCGTGTTTGTCAAGGGCGGCTATTAGGTCAGGGCCTGCATATTTGCGTAGGTGTGCGATTACACCAGCCTCATCGCCACCAAAGTCCAAGGTGAACCAGTCATAGATGCTGGAGACTATCATTTCGCCGTTTTCCAGCCGTGCACCCCTGGGATGATTTATGAAGGTATAGGCGGCTATGTCCAGTTGCTCGTCCAGATTGCCGGCCTCGTAGGCGCGTGTGCCCAGGTTAGGGCAACCAAGAGAGGCGCAATTCAAGGCGTAATGAATACGAGGATCCTTCCAGAACGGCCGCAGGATACGATGTTCAATATCGTTTAGAGTAACGCCTTGTCCCTCGATCTTCAGTAGCTTCTTTCCCCAGGGGCCGTCGGAAAAGAATCCTGGAGATATATCGATGTCTCGTATGGTTTTTACCGGCCCGTTATCCAACACAACCTTCACAGTCAGGACGTTGTACAAATTTATCCAATAGACTATTTGCTGAGCCCGGTTGTAGGAACGGATCGGCAGGGCTGCTAGCGAGGTAACTAACCCATCAATTGCGGCGCGATCATTGGCCGCGACATCTGCATACTTGAACAAGTTGATGCCGTACTGTGAGGGGGCCACATAACGTCTCAATATGTCGTCCCAGACCGAAAAATCGATCGTCCTGACATTACTTTCATCAGATGTTTGCCAATAAGACCAGGGATCGGCGCTGGGGGCGGCAAGGGCTTCCAACGAGCGGAAATCCGCCTGAGCCAAGGCGGGTACAAGCACAAATATTAAACTGACGGTGATACGGAGTATCTTCATGGCGCGATCTCTCCGGGCCAGAAACATCCAGGCATTACCCTTTGCGTTGCTACTATCGACGGTGAAGATAGCG
>CAXGCE010000433.1:0-2715 GCA_964007795.1 uncultured Alphaproteobacteria bacterium
TACGACACATCAGCGGTTTGAAAAGCTGCGCGAAGGTCTTCGGCCATAGCACCGACATCGGCACACACCGCGTAACGCAAGGCATCGCCAAAATGCACGCCGACTACCCCGGTACGTTCGATCATCATAAAATTGAATTGCTCGCCGCTGTTGATGGCCTGGCCGAAGGCCTTCGTCGGTGTGTCCCACAATGTGAAAAAACCCGCCCTGGGCTCTATGGCCAAGCGCATTCTACAATCCGCCATCAGATCGCGCAGGACGGCCAAGCGATCAGCATACATCACGCGATACCTATCTATGCCAGCCTGGTCCGTCTCCAACGCCGCCAAGACACCGGCCGCCATGGGGGCAACAAAGCCGGCGTCGGTCTTGCCTTTTACTTCCTTGATGTCACCAATAAAATCCCGGGAACCCACCATCGCTCCCACATGCCAGCCCGTGCCGTTACCGATCAACTTGGCTGCCGTAAAGGCCTCAGCCCACGACAGATTGGGAAATTCCACTGCGATCTCGCTCAAGGTAGCGCATTCGTCGCTGTGAGATAGAGCGATATAGGCAGCGTCATTGAATAATCGAATATCATTGTCGCTACAATATTGGCACAAGGATCGCCACCAAGCCACGTCGGCAATTTGGCCGGACGGGTTGTGGGGGTAGTTGGTCATGACCAGGTTTGTGCCAGCCGCAATATCTTCTGTGGAAAAGCGATAAGCGTTTTCACTGTTCAAGGATAGGGCGTAATGACTGACATTGATGTGGTAGGCGCATTGGTCGGCCGGAATGGGATAGCCAGGTTTGGTCATGGTGGCCACCGTCACCGCCCTTAGCGCGCACCCACAGGCGATTGGTAGAAGACCCAGGATCGGTTTGATGCCCGAAATAGGCACATAATCAACACCGTCCTTAGGCAGATCGGCCTTCAGGTGGGCCCGGATGAAACGGGGCGAGAAACCGGGCACGGCTGCGCTGTCGTTATATTGATACGCGTGCATTGCCTCATCTTCGCTCATCACTGAATCGCGGGCCGCTAGCCGGGCACTGAGCAAAGCCGGACCTTTAGGTTCCCCGATAGACAGATCCAGGAGGGTTTGTCCCAACGCCTCCGCTTCCGCGCGTTTGCCGCGGATTTTCATGAAGATATTCTCTCCGCCCCTGGGCAATCTAGATTGTCGCATCAACTCATTTTCCATTCCTGTGCGTGCTGGCCTCGAATTGGACTCAGCCGCATTAATTCCGCAAGATAAACCAACTTCGAATAACCGGCGAGGCAATCATGAAAGCAGCAATGATCCAACGAAACGGCGGACCAGAAGTTTTTGTTTATGGCGATGTCCCTGACCCGACGGCGGATCCAGGCGGGGTTGTGGTGGATATTCATGCCGCCAGCGTCAACGCGGCGGATTGGAAAGTGCGTTCGGACGAATATGGCGGTGCCGACTTGTCATTCCCGTACGTTCTGGGCCGGGATTTTTCTGGCGTAGTGCGCACAGTTGGTGAAGGCGTCAAAGATTTTACGATAGGAGATGCAGTGTTTGGCGTCTGCGACGTGGGTCAGGAAGGCGCCTATGCGGAACAAATTTCTATCAAGGCATCCATAATCGCCCACAAACCCGACAACCTGTCTCATGTGGCGGCGTCAGCTCTTGCGTTGACGGGCCTGACAGCGACTGTGAGCCTCGAGGATACCTTGCAACTACAACCAAGCGAGACGATTCTGATTCAAGGCGGAGCCGGTGGCGTCGCAGGATTTGCTATTCAATTAGCCAAGCACCTGGGCGCACGCGTTATTACCACGGCCAGTGCGGCCAACCATGATTATCTCCGTGAATTAGGTGCTGACAAAATAATTGACTACAACACACAAGATTTCACTGAAATAGTCTCCAACTGTGACGCAGTACTTGATACCGTTGGCGACAAGGTCGCGATGATGTCTTTTCAAGTCCTCAGACCTGGCGGTCGCGCTGCATTTATTGCTTCCGGCGCCACAGCACCCACACCGCAACGTGACGACGTGCAGTCCCTCCGCCCGAACGTGACCCGGGATCGGCCACATTTGCAACGTATCCTGGAACTAGTCGATCTAGGCGTCATAAAGGTACCGCCCATTAAAGAATACCCCCTTTCCGAAGCCGCTGCGGCACACCACGTCAGCGAAGGACGGCATCTGAAAGGCAAACTGGTCTTCAAGGTACGTTAGGTCTATTTGCAAATTGCCATGCGTCGATTTTCAAAGAAGTTGCTTTTAAAGCAACCAGGTTGCTGGCAACGGCAATGTACTCTAAGCAGGCTGCCTGGGAGTAACCCATGAATACCAAGTCTGAAGTTTTTGATCCCGCGAACTTGAGCCTAGATGCCGTCCGCACCCAGCATAGAGAGTTAGCGGGATCCATCATTCGTACGCCCCTAACCTTGCTGGCGTCGCCCGCCGTGGCCGAACGGCTAGCTAGCAATCAGATTTATTTGAAGCTGGAATGCTACCAGCATACCGGTACTTTTAAAGCCCGTGGCGCACTATCGGTGGCGCATGCCATTCCCGAAAGAGACCGCATCAAAGGAATTACAGCAGCTAGCGCAGGTAATCATGCCATAGCGGCCGCATGGGCTGCGCGGCAATTGGGCATGAGTGCCAAGGTGGTGATGCAGACCACGGCAAATCCGTTTCGTGTTGCCATGGCCCAAGGGCAAGGCGCCGAAATCATCATGAAGGAGGGA
>CAXGCE010000434.1:0-2707 GCA_964007795.1 uncultured Alphaproteobacteria bacterium
GGTTTACCGTCTCAAGATGTTCAAGAAGAGTCGGCCCGTTGAACCAGGCTATCTTCTTGCTCTTCTGCACCACGTTGTCCCCGACGAGGGCGCTCACGGGGATGAAGTAGATATTCTGGAAACTCAGCTTCTTCGAAAAGCTCGTGAAATCGGCCCGGATGTCTTCGTATACCTTCTGGTCATAGTCCACCAGATCCATCTTATTTACCGCAAAAACAACGTGAGGGATGCCCAGCAATGCAGAGACATAGCTGTGTCGGCGTGTCTGTTCAATCACGCCATTACGTGCGTCAACCAGAACAATGGATAAATTAGCCGTACTGGCTCCAGTAACCATGTTGCGGGTGTATTCCAACACCGTGCGTAAAAACATGGTGCTGCCAACCAGAACAATTGGTCCCCATAGTTCAGACAAGGCTGCGCCTTCGAAGATCAATCCCAGCAGCCAACCCAGCATGATAAGGCGCAGAACACCTACAGCTGCCGACAATAGACCGATGAAAACGGCGCCAACCAAACGGTGACGTAATCCCGCCGTAAAGCGCCATAAGCGCCCGTCCAAATACATGGTTTTCCCCTGACGTATCCCAAATTCAAAGGCTTGGCGGCAAACGGTATCAACCCCACGGTTGGGAGGGATTTAACAAGTTTCATACCAATTTCGCGAGCGTTAATTGGCTGAAGGTACTGTGTCAAGGTCAGTCGATTGAAATTCGCATCAACAAACGCATGAATTCGTGGGTAATGATGCGTATGGGCGGTGGCCTCCGAATTCTGCCTGGTTTCCCTGGTGATTAAAAATCGGCAACAGACGACTAGATCTTCCGTATAGCTGGGGTGGCCAAAATCGCGTTAGTCAATATCAAGCGGATCATCGAAACTAGGACTTCGCCACTGTTTGTAAAACAGAAATGAAAGCGGCAGCGACGGCTGAATTTGACTAAGACAGGGTCGCGGCCGTGAATGTTTTGGGTTATGGATCAACGCGACCCGTGGCGTTGCCCATGACCACAACATCGCCCTTTTGATTGGTGGTGGTTATCTTCAGGTCTACCAGGGTTTCGTCGCCCTCTTCGCGGATGTCCTCAACCACGGCGCTCCCTTTCAGGTCATCGCCTGGCCAAACTTGATTGGTGAAGCGGACACCGTATTTTTTGACATTTTCGGCGCCAAACAGGCTAGTGACTATACGGCTGGTCATGCCCATAGTCAGCATGCCATGGGCGAAGACGCCCGGGTAACCCGCCGCTTCACGGCAATAAATATCGTCCGTGTGCAGGGGGTTGTAATCGCCTGATGTGCCCGAATACATCACCAATTGGGTGCGTTTCAGGTCTTCGACCAGGACTTCGTCAAAGGTATCACCGACATTGATTTCACTTGCTTTGAGAGTCATTGCTCTACTCCTCAATCCTGATCCACGGGACGCTCGGTCTTCACCCCGACGCTACGCGCCGTGCAGACTAATTCACCGTTCTGATCACGGTATTCAGTGATGCGCTCGGAAAACATCAATTTGCCGGCGCGTTTGCTTTCCTTTTCCCAGGTTCTGCCGGGTTTGGCCGCCACAGTGAGGAGGTCACCGGGGCGGATGGGCCGCTCGAACTCAAAATGTTGTTCCGCGTGAAGCCCGCCGGAGGAGGCAGGCGTACCCCTGACGCCGCTGGAATCCTTGCCCGAACCAAACCAATCCACGCCCGGCTTGATGCGCAGGCTATAGTCCGGGTCGAACTGGGCCACCGCCTGAGGAAAGGTGGGTGGTGCGACAAAGTCTCCATCCATGCTGTCGTTGGAGAAATCGCCGATGGAGCGGTTAAACATCATGATGTGGGTCGCCTCCACGGGAAAGGTGATGGTTTTTTCGTCTGACATCGTCTGTAGCCCTTGCCTATTTTTTGTGTCGATAACGCTGCTACCTAGGGTTCCACAAATGAGTGGGACTCCGCAAGCAAACAGGTGGACGGCGTGGCTATGTTTAGCCAACGATCAACAGGAATTAGGTGTCTGAATGGGACTTCGAGCGAAAGTTAAAAGAAACGTCGATAAGCCGTCTTTGAATTCTATGGAGCCCCGGCCACGAAGAGCCAACGTGGCGAGTTCGGAGATCTAGATTTTGCGTACGTCGCCCTGCGAGACGAAACCTTCATAGCGTGCGCCTAGAGCTGGGCCGGTCCGACGTGGATTAAAAATTACATTGTTTCAATTGCCTGTCTGCGATTGGTAAACAAGGAAAAGGGCGATTGCCGCGGTAGCGGAGACATTCAGGCTATCCATAGCCACGCTCATAGGTATGTGAACCAAACTGTCGCAATACTTTTGGGTCAACGGGCGCAAACCGCCGCCTTCGGCACCTAGCACCAAGGCGACCCGCCCTGACAGGGACATTTCATTTATGGCTTGGTTTGAGCCCAAGGCCAAGCCATGGGGTATGGACGGCATTCCCGAGAGTTTCGAGTTTGATGAACTCCCTGCAGATTTCGAACATTTCGAACCGATCCTTGAAATGGCGATTAATCGCCTGCCACTTTTGGGGCAAACCGGCATTCATACCTTCTTTAATGGGCCTGAGAGCTTCACGCCCGATGACGCCTATCACCTTGGTCTGGCGCCGGGTATGGATAACGTCTGGGTCGCGGCTGGGTTCAATTCCATCGGCATTCAATCGGCCGGTGGGGCGGGGATGGCATTGGCGCAATGGATGGAAGAC
>CAXGCE010000435.1:0-2704 GCA_964007795.1 uncultured Alphaproteobacteria bacterium
CGTGGCCTTCCCATAGCACTCCCTTCCATCAATTAGCGTTTAATTTTCTCAAGCAGTTAACGAGACCCTATATGACCTTTGCTGCCCGCAAGGTCGCAAGGCGTTCATCGTCATAGCCGAGTTCGCCCAACAACTCTCCTGTATGCTGACCAAGGCCGGGTGCCGGGTTTACTGGCGTTGGCTCATCGCATTTTACCGGTGCGTCGACAGCCCGGTAGGTGCCGTAGCCTTCTAGTTCCAAAGAATGCAGCCGGTCCTCGTCGGTCACGAATGAATTCTCCAAGGCCGATTGGATATCGTTAATGGGTGCAGCGGGGACCCGGCCAGCGAAGATATCGAGCCATTCGGCAGTGGTTTTCTTAGACAATTCCTCATCTAGCATTTCCTGGATCAAGTCGCGGTATTCCAATCGGCCTTTGAAGTTTTCGAAGCGTGAATCTCTCGCCCAATCATCCCGGTTCAATACTTCACAGAGGACCGGCCAAAACTTTTCCTTATTGCACATGATGAATATCCAGCCGTCGACCGTGGTATAAAGGGCGCAGGGCGTTAGGGACGGATGGCCAGAACGTTTCTCGCGTCCAGTGACATGGCCTTCGTTCAGAAACCACATGGCAGAATAACCGAGGTTGCAGAGTGCCACGTCAAAGAGACTCACATCCAAATCACGACCCTGCCCCGACGCACGAGCGCCGGTGATCCCTGCTAATACAGCGTATGCGAGTGCCAGACCGGTCATTTGGTCAACCACCGATAGACCAAACCGGGTCGGCGGACTGCCAGGTTCTCCAGTGAGCGAAAAGTATCCGGTTTCCGCTTGCATGAGGTAGTCGAAGCCTGGCCAGTTAGAGCGCGGCCCGGTGCGGCCGTAGGCGGATAGGTGAGCACAGACGATCTCCCGGTTGAAGTTTCCGAGCGTCGCATAAGTCAGACCCAGTTTGTCTGGCACATCGCCGCGAAGGTTCGTCGCTACAGCATCTGCCGTCTTCACCATGTCATGGAATACGGCCATGCCTTCTTCTTTCGAAAGATCGAGAGTTAGGCTCTTTTTGTTTCTATTATAGGCGTGGAAAAATTCCGAATGTTCCGGCGTAAAAAAATAAGGTCCTATGTTGCGGGCGAAGTCACCGCCGTCGTTGGGGTTCTCTACCTTGATTACCTCGGCGCCCTGATCGGCGAGGAACTGTGTACCAAAAGGCCCGGCCCCATACTGCTCGACGGCTAGGACCCGGATGCCATAGAGGGGAAGAGTCAATTGTTCGCGCCCCCACCGCGGATTGAGGAGATTGAGGCGGGAGGGACAGTGGAAATAGACATCCTTCTCGTCCCTACACCGGACTTCTCTCAACAAGTTGCTTGGCGATAATCAGGCGTTGCAATTCGTTGGTGCCCTCGCCGATACATAACAGCGGCGCATCACGGTAATAGCGTTCAATGTTATATTCTGGCGAATAGCCGTAAGCGCCGTGAATACGCATGGCCTCAGTCGCATTTTCTAGGGCTGCTTCCGTTGCCGCCAGTTTCGCCATGCCCGCTTCCATATCACAGCGTTTGCCTCGGTCGTAGGCGGCGGCAGCTTGTTCCGTGAGAAGCCGAGCCGCCTCCACCTTGGTGGCCATGTCGGCTAACTTGATCTGAATTGTCTGGTGCTGGCAAATGGGCTTGCCAAAGGTCTCGCGGGTCTGGGCGTAGACTACCGATTCCTCCAAACAGGCTCGCGCCAACCCGACGCCGCGTGCGGCGACGTTGATGCGACCTAACTCCAATCCTGCGAGAATTTGATTGAGTCCTTTGCCTTCTACCGGCCCAATCAAATTGGCGGCCGGAACGTTGACATTGTCGAACTGCACCTCGCAGGTATCGATACCCCGGTAACCGAGCTTCTTCAACTTTCTGGCTTTGTAGCCCATGTGTTTCTCAACTAGAAAAAGACTCATTCCCTTGTGGCGGGGTCCTTGTGCTTCTTGGTCAGTCTTCGCTAATACTGCCAGAACATTGCCCTTCATCGCGTTAGTGCACCACATCTTGGTACCGTTGATAACGTAGGCGTTGCCTATAAGGGCGGCGCGAGTACGTACTCCTTGCAAGTCAGTGCCGCAGTCTGGTTCTGTTAACGCGATACCGCCACGCATATTGCCTGAGGAAAACTTGGGTAGATAGTTGTTTTTCATTTCCTCGGTGCCGAATTGCTCAACGGCGGCGCACATGATCAGGTGCGAATTAAAAAGGCCAGAGACGGACATCCAGACTGCCGAGATCCGTTCGACGATCTTTGTATAAGTGGCGGCTGAAAGGCCGAGCCCGCCATAATTTGGTGAGATTGTTGCCCCGAAAAGTCCCATCTCGGCGATCTTGTCGGCGATGACTTTCGGATATTCATCGGCGGCTTCCAGGGCCCGCACACGGGGGCGCACTTCGGATTCCAGGAACCGATCGACGGCGTCGAGGATTAAGATTTCGTCTTCGTTCGATGTCATGGCGTTTTTATCGCCTCCCCAAATAAACTTCCTCAATCGTCTACGGCATGACCGCGCTTGGGTATCTGCATTATAGAAAGTATCGCCTACAAACACCGGAGCAACAAGACCAGCTAATTGATAAATCTGGAATCAAGGAGAGGGAAGATTATGATGAGGAGGCTTTTAATATATTCCGGTTTTATGTGAGCCCTAGGGTATGTGAGACACCAAGTCTATGACAGCCG
>CAXGCE010000436.1:0-2702 GCA_964007795.1 uncultured Alphaproteobacteria bacterium
CGCTGTCGCACGAGCCGCTTCCGGCCAATCACCATTTCGATGGCGGCCGCTGCCACAATTCACGACAAGGCGGTGTTTGCCGACGGACATCTCAAAGGCAGTACCTCCAGAATGCCCGACGCGACCAAATTCACCGGCAGCGGGCGCCGCGGATGCTACCAAAATAATAGTATTTCCCGCCGCCAAACGTTGGTACGCAGAGCAGTTCGCATTGAACAAATCCCTCTTTTCCTCCACACCTACCTTTTCCAAAACTCTATCCAAATCGTCGGCTTGTTCCTCTAATCCACCATTGAATAAAGCCAGACCGCCATCGCCGTGACGTAATCCCTGCAGATTTACTGCCATAAGCCTGATGGTTTCCTGGAGCCATTCAGGGACGTCAAAACCCCTCCCCAAGACTGCCCCACGCAAGGCCACAAATTGCTCCAGCATGCCTTTAAGGTCGGATGGTGACCGGCTGTAACATTCCCCGTCCTGCAGTTTTAAGCGGGAAGCCAATTCTTCAAGCCGGCGAAGATATTTCTCCAATTGGTTCTCTTCGCCAGTTAGGGAAAGGGCGCCATAAACCAGGCCAATAACTGCAAAGAGTTGTGGCGCACCAAAAGGGGCGTCATCAACAGTTCGCTGCAAATGCCGCCATTGCAAATGAACCGAGCGGATGAAAGCGGCCTGAAAACTAGGGGTGGATTGGCTAGTCAAGAACCGACCGTGGCTTAAGAAGGCAATTAACCGACGGCCGAGAACGCCCGGTGACCATATCTTCGGGTCAATGTCACTGCAAAGATCTATCCAGGACCGCACCAAACGTTGCGCTTGTGACAAAGCTGCCTCGCCGCCAGCCGCTTCAAAATGGCGAAGCCATTCAAATGCATGCAATTCGGACGACCAATCTTCATCATCGGGCCGCAAACGCCAAGGCGGCTGGTTAGGAGCGCTGGCCTCCCGTCCCAGGAAACGATACTTTCCCCGGAATAACTCATTTGCCTTGCTTGGATCGCCCGGCCAAGGATCCTGTGGCAAAAAGATCAGGCCGTCGGAATTTTGCCGTTCCAAAGTGTAGCGATAGAGGCGAGTTCTATAACCAGCGTTCTTTAATCGCTTCCAGCTATCGTTCATTTCGAAATGCTGTTCCCGCGCTTAAGATGCCTTCGCCCGCAGGGCCTCGATATTAGCCGCATATTGGCTGGTATCACCTGTGAAGGTTGCCGATCCCGCCACCAGCACATCCGCTCCCGCCGCAATTGCATCAGCGGCATTTTCAGAGTTGATACCCCCGTCCACCTGCAGGTCAATCTTCCTCTCCGTTTTGTCAATCAAGGTACGAAGTTGCCGTATCTTTTCTAATTGACCAGCAATAAAGGATTGCCCGCCAAAACCGGGATTAACACTCATCACAAGCACCAGATCCAGGGTATCCAATAAGGGTTCTACAACAGTTACGGGTGTCCCCGGATTGAGCGCCAGGCCGGCGCGGACGCCCTCGTCCTTGATCAATTGAATAGTCCGGTGCAAATGTGGTCCTGCCTCAACATGCACCGTAACAATATCCGCCCCGGCTTGCACAAAGTCAGGAATGTAGGGGTCTGCCGGACTGATCATAAGGTGGACGTCGAATGGAAGGCTACTGTGCGGCCGCAAGGCAGCGACAACGGCCGGCCCAATTGTCAAATTCGGAACAAAGTGACCGTCCATAACGTCAATGTGAATATAGTCGGCACCCGCCTGACTCACAGCCCTAACTTCCGCTCCAAGAGAGGCAAAATCAGCGGACAGAATTGATGGTGCGATGCGGACGGATTGTTGCATGGGCGCTAGGTAGCAGGTTGCCTAACAGGCCGCAAGTTGGGAAGAACCATCAGTTCCTCACCAACCGCGCGGCAAAAAATCCGTCCATTCCGTCCAAGTAGTGCGGCAGTGTGCGCAAATCGCCATCTGTCGATATTAATTCTGACAACCCATATAATTCATGCGCCTCAACTTGGTCCCGCTTTATCCGATCATCGCTAGCAAGCAACTTGGCAATCCGTGTTTCACCCTCCTCCGACTGCAACGAACAGGTGCTATAAACAAGGGTTCCGCCGGGTGCTAGCATTTCGACCGCCGCTCGCAGTAGTTGATCCTGCAGCACTGCCGCGCGTTCCACATCGTTCTTTGTGCACAAGTGCCAAATGTCCGGATGCCGTCGTATGGTGCCCGTAGCACTGCAGGGCGCGTCCAAAAGAATTTTATCAAATGGCGCTGATGGCCTCCACGTACGAACATCAGCAGTCGATAGCTCCGCCTTCAAGCCTAACCGTTCGAGGTTTGAACGTAGCAAAGACAAACGATTCGGCGCCTCATCTACCGCCGTTACTCGCGCGCCAGAAGCCGCCAGTTGCGCGGTTTTCCCTCCCGGTGCCGCACACAGATCGAGCACCGCCCGTCCCGCCACATCGCCGAAAAGGCGGACAGGCAAAGCCGCAGCCATATCCTGGACCCACCACTCCCCCTCATCATATCCAGGTAATTCTTGAACCGCCCCGCCCGTATAGCAACGCAGCGAACCGGTCGGCAAAATTTTTGCGTCCAGATTATCCGCCCAAGCTTGTTGATTCCCCTTCACCGTAATATCCAATGGTGGCTCCATCAACGTGGCAGCAATGATTTTTATTGCTATTTGATCCCCACAGGAGGCAGACCAACTATTTCTGAGCCATTTT
>CAXGCE010000437.1:0-2685 GCA_964007795.1 uncultured Alphaproteobacteria bacterium
GGTTCGACGAAAAAGAAGCTCATGGATCACCCCCCTATTTCAATTCACGATGCTGGGCACCCACAGGGCAAACCCGCATACATTCGAAACATTGCGCCTGACTGACGTTGGAATAAGTCATGGACCACAAAGTCCGGGTAAACATGGTCGAGCTCAGGATCATTTTGCGGCGATCGGCATCCGGCTCATCCAAGGCAACGCCCAAGGCCTTTTGAAATCCCGGCACCCAGTTACCGTTGGTACGGATCGTGCAGCGGGCGCGATCAAACCGGCTGTCCGCGATTTTTCCATCAACCAGGTTGCCACCGAGACAGCCGCCATCATCGATTGGACAGACCGAGAGACAGGGTGTTGTATTTTTCGCCTCCCACATGGCGGCGCATTCGGGTGCCGGACAAGCCGCTTGCTCCGTGGGCCCGTCGACAGGCAAGGGCAAGGTGGTGATCAGTGCGGAATAGTACATGAAGCCATAGTCCGCATTCAGCACCGGACCTGCCAGACTTCGCGTCCCGCAACCGGCCAATTCCGCTGCCAGGGCAAGGCTCATGAATGGTTGCTGGCCTCGGTCAACACCCGGCGGGTTAAGTAGGGCGTAGTAGCCGAAGCTGCGTTCCACATGATGTGCCAGTTTCAGGGCCAGGGCACTGATACGGTCAGAAGTCGACGTCGTCTCCATATGCTCCGCCTTGGGGCTACGCCAGTCAGCGGCCCGAGGCTGCGCACCTCCCACGACAAAGACAGCCTTGGCACCCGGCAGCAGGTCCGTTGGCCGATGACCTTCGGGCGCCATGTGGAAGGCCGTGGCGTCTGCGACACCAGCAACCAGCGCGCCGCCCCGCTTCGCTTGGTCGATCAACTCAACTTTGTAGGCCTGCAGGTTCGAGGGGTCCGGTGCGCTCATTGCAGCTTCCTTTCCGCCCGGCCTATGGGACAAACGCGCATGCATTCGAAGCATTGCGCTACGCTTTCCTTGAAATGCCCGATGGACGTGCAGGAGCGAGTGAAGAAATCGGAATTGATCATGGTGGAGCGGCGCTCTGCTTCCGGTTCTTCGATGATTTCCATCAGAGCCTTTTGCAAGCTGTTTATGCCAAAATTCATGGACCGGGTGCTGCAACGTTCTCGATCATAGTAGACTTCTTCAATCTGCCCATCCTCGCCAATGGAGCCATCCAGACATCCATCTTCATCGGCCGGACAAGCCGCCATGCATGGCGTCTTGCCAATATTGCGATAGGTTGCCACACACATGGGATGGGGACAGACCTGTTGCTCCAGCATCTCGTCAGGAACCAGTTCAGCCGTGGTGATGGCGGCAGAATAATACAGCAGTCCAAATTTTGGGTTTAGAATGATGTTCGCTGCGAATGACCGCGTTCCCAAACCCGCCAACACTGCAGCCAGCATCATACTCATCAGCGGTTGATGCCCCGCGACAGGTAAGGTGGGCGCCTGCATGGCGTAATATCCTAATTCGGATTCAATATGATTGGCTACCACATGTATCGCCCGGTCATTGCCGAAATCATAGCCATTAACCTCCATCAGCCGGGCGTCCGGACAACGCCATGCTCCCATCGTCGGTCCGCGGGTTCCGACGACGACCACCGACTTTGCACCTGGTTGGATGTCGTATGGGCGATACCCTTCGGGTACAAATTCGTCCCACCGTTCAACGGGCGCCACACCAACCACATCCCCGCCGACTTTCAGAGCAAGGGCCTTGATTTCACCGGTAATTTTTTCATTTCGTGTCGCGTCCATGCCTTCACTTTCATGGCTTTAAGAATGACCTCCACAGAGACTAGGCAGAAGCGTGCAGATTGTTCAAGGGGATGGTGGCGTCAGCACCCATGGGCGCTGTACATTGCCAACAACTGATTTGCAAAGGAGTTGCCCTCGTGAGTTCAGGGGATCTAAATTGGGACAAGGAGATCGCGGAGATCCATCAACGGCGCGCCCTCGCCAAGGGTCACGGCGGACAAGAGGCAGTAGCGCACCATCACGCCAAGGGGCGCATGACCCTTCGGGAGCGCATCGACTGCCTAATTGATGCTGGGTCATTCAAAGAAAGCGGTATGGGTGCGGGTGGGGCGGTGAAAGACGAGCACGGCAACCTTACCGGATTTACGCCAAGCAATTTCATTCTCGGCTTCGCTCAGTTGGACGAACGGCCCATCATCATAGGTGGCGAAGATTTTACCATTGGCGGCGGTTCGCCTACCGTCGCCGGATTGAGAAAGTCAATTTATACCGAGCAACTGGCTTGCCGATACAAATTGCCTCTAGTGCGCTTGCATGAAGGTGGTGGTGGCTCTGTTGTCGGCGCAGCCGGCAAAACGGGTGGCGGCGGCCCTGTAGGAACTTCCGTCGCGGAGCCGCCGCGCTTCAAATCGGTGGCGGAGGCCATGGCTATGGTGCCCATCGCCTCGGCCGCCATGGGACCTGTTGCGGGCCTTCCAGCCGCACGGCTAGTGGCCTCTCACTTCGTCACAATGAGCCGGGCCACTGCACAAATCCTGGTCGCCGGACCGGCCGTGGTAAAACGTGCCTTGGGTTTTGACCTGACCAAGGAAGAGCTGGGTGGCGCCGACGTGCATGCCGCCAATGGGGTCGTGGATGCCGTAGCGAAAGATGAAGCAGAGGCATTGGAACAAATCCGAACGTTTCTGAGCTACATGCCAC
>CAXGCE010000438.1:0-2672 GCA_964007795.1 uncultured Alphaproteobacteria bacterium
TTAAGGGTTGCAATTCGCATTTTGTTGATCCGTCCTTTGCAATACGGTGTCGGTGGGAAGGTTGTTTGGCCGCAACTTACGCTTTTGGTACTAGAATGCCTAGGGTTAGGTACCTATAGAACGATGTTATCGCCGTCCGATCGATCTTGCCGGTTCGAATTCGTTCGGCGCTCTGCACCAGTATAGTTAATTAGACCAGATCTCTAGACTATGCCAAGCTCGCTATACCGTATTCGGAGAGCAACCAGTTCATATGGCTTTGTTGCCTTTGATTCCACTGCAAAGGTTACGAATGCCGTCTTTGCCGACGAAGGCCCTGCCTTCCTAGCGAGCTAACATTGGCGGAAATGTCGGCCAATTTAAGTATACTCTAACCTCAATAAAAAATTTGGGTTATAGCGCACCGGCGTCTGCATACTGGACAGTGCGAGGCTGCTTGGTTCTAATACTGGGCAATAACTTACGCTAGGAGGATCTAACATGCATATCGGCGCCATGATTTTTGCGACGGATTATACCATTCGTACCGATGAACTCGCCATCGCCCTTGAAGAGCGGGGATTTGAATCCCTGTTTGTTCCTGAACACACACATATCCCCGCCTCACGAAAATCCCCGTGGCCAGGTGGCGCCGACTTACCCAAGGATTATTGGCATACTCATGATCCCTTTGTCTCTCTTGCCTATGCGGGCGCGGTAACCAAAAACCTGAAGCTGGGCACTGGCATCTGCTTATTGTCCCAGCGTGAACCAATCGTCACCGCTAAGTCGGTCGCTAGCCTAGACATGATGTCCAATGGGCGGTTTATCTTTGGTATCGGTGGCGGCTGGAATGTGGAAGAGATGGAAGACCACGGGGTTCAATACAAAACGCGTTTCGCCCAAATGCGTGAGCATGTTTTAGCGATGAAGGCTCTGTGGACGGAGGAAGAGGCCACCTTCCACGGAGAGTTTGTTAACTTCGATGCAGCTTGGGCCCATCCGAAGCCGGTGCAAAATCCTCATCCTCCTGTGATCCTGGGGGGCGAGACTGACTACACTTTGAAGCGCATTGTTGAGTACGGCGAAGGTTGGCTACCGCGAGCGCGTAATGGCTTTGATGCAAAAGAAAATTTGGCCCGCTTGGCTCGCATTGCTGAAGAGGGTGGCCGCAACCCGTCAGATTTTTCCGTCAGCGTGTTTGGCGCCCCTGATGATCAGTCCCTTTTGGATAGCTGGGCCGAAGCGGGCGTTACTCGAGCATTATTGACCTTACCCTCCGAACCACGGGACGATGTGCTGCGCCGTTTAGACAGATATTCTGCTGTGGTCAAATAAGAGGCCCTGAATAATAAAACTATATGCATTGTGCACCCATCCGGCTTACCCCCGCCAATTGCGGGTGATGATAAAGATATTTGAGGGCGCTATTTGACCAACTTTAAAGGTGGCCATCGTGCCCAAATGCTTGGTTGGTAACATCGAAGCTATAGAGCCAGCGATGCGCCTCCTGGTGGCCGGACATGCGTGCTCCGAGATTTGGAATATCTGCGTGATGAAAGAATTGAATGTTATCCCGGGACATTTTTTGCACAGCGGTCGTGCGTTCCTTGCGTAGGGCTTCATAGCGCAACAAGGCACCGGGTGGGTTATCCTCGCTAGCGGCAAGGCATTGGGCGAGAGTATAGGCATCTTCAATTGCCATGACGGCGCCCTGGGCCATAAAGGGCAGCATGGGATGACAGGCATCACCTAAGAGAGTAACCCGACCATCGCTCCATTGCGGCATGGGATCGCGATCGAACAAACCCCATTGAAAACAGTTTTCCGCTGCCTGCATTAAAATCTGCAGATCCTCATGCCATCCGGAGAAATCATTTATGAACTCCGTGATGGCGCCTGCGCTGGACCAAGATTCAGCCTGCCATGCGCCTCGCTCCATGACGCCGACGCAATTCACTAGTTCGCCACGTCGGACATAATAATGCACGAAGTGGCCACCCTGGCCAATCCAGTTGGAGGCGACGGGGCGCACATGGCCGGGTGGCAGAATATCCACCGGTACGGTTGCTCGCCATGCGACGCAGCCCGTGAAACGCGGGGCATCCGGCCCGAACAATTGCTCCCGGATGGCGGAGTGGATGCCATCGCACCCCACTAACACATCGCCGGAAAAGTTTGCGCCACCTTCGGTCGAAACACGTACGCCGGTCTCGGTCTGGTCAAATTCCGTTACCTTGTGGTCCAGGTGCAGGTCTACCGAAATGACATCTCTGAGCTCTGTAGCCAAGATGGAATGGAAATCGGCGCGATGTAGATGAAAGTAGGGGAACCCGAAAGCCTGTTCACTTGCTTGGCCCAAAGGCCGAGAGCTAAGGGTTTCGCCAGTTTGCCAATGGCGCATTTCCCCACTTTCTGGACGGAATGCAACCCTGTTTAAGGCGTCAGCCAAACCAAGGTGATAGAGCACGCGGGCGCCGTTCGCGCTAATTTGGACGCCAGCTCCGACTTCACCTAGTACCTTGGCCTGCTCCAGCACCGTTACACGAAATCCGACCCGCGCTAGACAAAGGGCCAGTGTCAGGCCGCCCAGTCCAGCGCCCGCGACGATAATGTGTTGTGCATATTTGATCATTGATCGGATGATATGAGGTGATGGGAAAACCTGCTACTATCTTCAGGGAACCAACAGG
>CAXGCE010000439.1:0-2662 GCA_964007795.1 uncultured Alphaproteobacteria bacterium
AGGATAAAAGAATAATTCGACCTTTTTGCCCTTAAGATCCTTAAGCGCCACCTCACCACCGCCGCCGTTCGGCATCGTAAAGGCTGGAGCCCTCTGCCCCTCTTGAACCATGTGACAACCCTTTTTAGTTTGACCGCAATTGCTGGGTAGCGTCCACATCAACCACCCCCTGTTCGTCCAGAGCAACGCCATAGTGTTTACGCGCCGCCTCGGAGGAAACCATGCCGTCGCGTACATCAATCGCTACACGTAGTGGGTCTCGTTTTTTTGGGTCGCCGTATCCGCCGCCGCCCGGCATTTCAAGATGCAATCTGTCACCGCTAGGGATGGATTGGGTGCCCTTGTTGCGCATGGGTCGACCAGACTTCAGCTCAATTTTACCAGTGAAGCCGTCCCGTCCCCCTTCCCGGCCGCGCGGCGCATGGTGCACCCTGTCGAACGTGGCGGCGATGGCGAACGGGGCATTTTCAGAGCTCGCGATTTCCATAACCTGCCCTGTGCCGCCCCGAAACTCTCCCGCACCACCGGAATCGGTACGATATTCCTTTCGCCACACAACGATAGGAGCAATGGATTCGTTGATCTCAACCGGCGTGTTTCGCACTCCGGATGGGAATGCAGTGGCCGACAATCCATCTTTCTGAGGGCGGGCGCCCGCTCCACCGGTGTGGAACAGGTTCACCGCGAATGGAGTGGCATCTCCAAATTCTTCGTCCGGAACCAAGCCGTGTCCGCCCATAAGAGCGGGATTCCACAGGCACGATGTCCCTTCTGCAGGCGCTTTCCCGGCGATGGCCTTGTGCAAGGCGCCCATGACTACATCGGGCAGCATTTGTCCCGTAATATGACGCGCAGCCACTGCACAGGGATGCGGCGCGTTCAAAATGCAGCCCTCAGGTGCGGTAACCTTTACGGCCGAAAGCGAACCCGCATTGTTCGGCACGCTGGGCCCGACCAAACACCGTACACCGAACGAGGCATAGGCCTGGGTATAAGTGATGGGAACGTTGATGCCGTAGTTGGAAACCCCTGTTGTACCATCGAAATCCACATAGATGCCGTCATCAGCGATGGTAAGAACAGCGACCAGGTCCAGAGATTTGTCATAACCGTCTATACGCATTGCATTATGATAGGTGCCCTTAGGCCATTTGGCGATTTCATCGAGCATGGCTTGGTGGGAATGTTCAACCATATAGGCGCCCAGTCCGCCTAAATCTGTCAGGCCGAACTCATCCATCATTTCTACCAAGCGTCGGCAGCCGATGTCATTACAGGCGGTTAAGGAATACAAATCTCCCTCCACCTGAACAGGTTCACGCACATTGGCGCGGACAATTTCTAAAATGGCTTCATCCATCTTGCCTTCCCGTGCCAAAGGCAGAATGGGCATATATAGCCCCTCGTCATAGACCTGTCGGCCATCCGCCCCAAATCCAATGCCGCCAATGTCCACGACATGGGTGGTGGAGGCAAACAGGCCGATCACCTTTCCGCGATAGAAGGTGGGTGTAACCATAGTGAAATCATGCAAATGCCCGGTCCCCATCCAGGGGTCATTGGTGACATAGACATCTCCTGGCCGCATGGTATGGGCGGGATATTTGTTCAGAAAAAACCCGACCGAGGCAGCCATGGCATTCACATGCCCCGGCGTTCCCGTCACCGCTTGGGCTAGCATGCGACCTTGCGTGTCGAATACGCCGGCTGAGAGATCGCCCGCCTCACGGGCCGAGGTAGAAAAGGCAGTACGGATTAGGGTTTGTGCCTGTTCTTCCACAATGGCGATCAGACGGTTCCACATGATCTGGTTCTGAATCTCCGAAAGAGCAGAATTTTTTCTCATGCCCTATCTCCCAGTTTGCGGCGTAGCTCAATATGTCCCACGCCATTGATCATTGCCGTGAAATGATCGGTAACCACGGTTGTCGTCTGCGCCTCCATGATCAAGGCCGGCCCGTCCAAGGTCATACCCGGATCCAAATCATTCCTTTGATACACCGGGGCGGCTACAAAATCCGTACGATCGGCATCGAACAGCTCTTGCTCTCCAGCGGTCGGGGCAATCGGACCTCTGGCCACCTCCTCCCTGAGATCAGTCGGCGGCTGCACTGTGGAAATCGACAGAGCCCATGTGAGAATTTCCACCTGCATAGACGGAATAACTCGGCCGAATAAGTCCTCGTAAGCTTTATCAAAGGCAGCCTTCAATCCCGCGCCATCGGCTTCTTTTAAATCGCGAACCGGCACATCAACAACGATTTCGTGCCCCTGACCAATATAGCGCATATAGGCGATGCGTCGTTCGTCAAGCTCGGCCCCCGGCGCGCCAGCACTAACAATGTCAAATGCCTCAATATGCATTTCAGAGAACATCCGGCTCAATGCTGCGGGTTCGAATTCCTCCAGTTTGGTGTAACGGCTACGTACCACCTCGTAGGAAACAGGCGCCGCAAGAAAGCCGATGGCGGAACCGACACCCGCACCTTGGGGAATAATGACCCGGTCCATGTTCAGTTTTTCTGCCATGCGGCAGGCATGCAGCGGCGCCGCACCGCCAAAGGCGATCAAGGTTCGGCCGGCAAGTTCCTTGCCCTGTTCTACTGCATGCACGCGGGCAGCGTTGGACATATTCTCTTCCACCATTTCGGAAACAGCAAAA
>CAXGCE010000440.1:0-2659 GCA_964007795.1 uncultured Alphaproteobacteria bacterium
TGATCTAATTATTGTCGACACAGCACACGGTCATTCAGGGATGGTGTTGGATAGTGTCACCGAGATCAAAAAACTCTCCAACTATACCCAACTGGCGGCCGGTAACGTGGCCACGGCAGATGGGGCCAAGGCCCTGGTGGATGCAGGCGCAGACGCGGTAAAAGTGGGTATTGGGCCTGGCTCCATATGTACCACGCGTATTGTCGCAGGCGTGGGTATGCCACAACTGACCGCGATCATGGAAGCAGTAGAAGCATGCCAGGCAGCGGACATTCCGGTGATTGCTGACGGCGGCATCAAGTTTTCGGGTGATTTGGCCAAGGCCATTGCCGCCGGTGCTGATTGCGCCATGATCGGATCTCTATTAGCGGGGACGGAAGAGGCGCCGGGTGAAGTGTTTCTGTATCAGGGCCGCAGCTACAAATCCTATCGCGGCATGGGTTCGTTGGGTGCCATGGCGCGGGGTTCCGCCGACCGCTATTTCCAGGCAGAAATTCAGGAAAGTATAAAACTAGTGCCGGAAGGCGTGGAAGGGCGGGTACCTTACAAAGGGCCAGTAGGCAACATCATCCACCAGTTGGTTGGTGGCTTGCGCGCAGCCATGGGTTATACCGGCAACGGCTCCATCGCCGAGATGCGGGAAAACTGCGAATTCGTCCGTGTCACGCAGGCGGGATTCCGGGAAAGCCATGTGCATGAGGTGTCCCTGACTCGTGAAGCACCTAACTATCCATTAAACCCCACCTAGACCAACAAAATGACGCCCGGGGCGCGCATTCAAGCGGTCATTGAACTTCTTGATCAAATTGCGGATTCAACGACGCCCGCCGATCGTCTCGTCGGCAACTATTTCCGTGTCCGGCGTTATGCCGGATCAAAGGACCGGCGCACCATCAGTGACATGGTTTACGAAATATTGCGTAAGAAGGGCGAACTGACCTGGCAGGCGGGTGGGGGCGACAGCAGGATGCTGGCCTTAGCTCATCTTACCCAAGCCCATAAAAACAATGACGCCATTTTGAAACTGTTTGACGGCGGACAATTTACGCCCTCACCCCTGCAAACCCATGAACGGTTGGACCTGGATCGTATGCGGTCACCAGCCGGAGAACCGCCACCCTGGATTTTAGGTAATTATCCTGAATGGCTTCATGTGACATTGCAACGACGTTTCGGCAAAGATTTGACACTCGAGATGGCGGCCTTGCAGAAACGAGCACCAGTTGACCTGCGCATAAATCACCTAAAATCAAACCTAGCCGAGGTAACCGCTACATTGGCGGCAGATGAAATCTCTGTCAGTTCGGGCCGTTATATTCCAACCGCTCTGCGCCTCGAAGACCGGCGTGTGATGACCACCCACACTTTGTATCGCGACGGTGCTATAGAAATTCAAGATGAAGGCTCGCAATTGGTTGCGCTACTTTGCGCCGCGAGGCCGGGCCATCAGGTGATCGACTATTGTGCTGGCGCTGGCGGGAAAAGTCTTGCCCTGGCTTCAGCAATGGAAAACAAGGGGCAAATCCTTGCATTCGATATAAGTCCACGACGGCTTCGACCCTTGCGGGATCGTTTGCGCCGGGCCGGCGTGCGTAACATTCAGGTTCATGCCCTTGGCGATCCAGCGGCAAGATCTTTGTTAAACGAGCGGGCAGGCAAAGCAGATCGTGTATTGCTGGATGTTCCCTGTAGCGGATCGGGCGCCTGGCGCCGCAACCCCGAAAGCAAATGGCGTCTGACAGCCGAGAAACTTGACGAATTTATCCGCATTCAAAGCGAAATACTGGATCAGGCCGCTGCCTTGGTAGCGCCTAGCGGGATGTTGATCTACGCCACCTGTTCGATCCTGACGGAAGAGAACGAAGATCGCATCAGGGCATTCCTAGTCGGGCATAATGACTTTGAACTTTTACCGGTTAATGAAATTTGGGGAAACGTCATCGGTAGTCCTTGCCCAACCTCGGAACCGTATATGCAACTTACCCCCGCCAGAAATAGCACAGATGGCTTTTTCGTCGCCGTGCTAGTGCGCAAGGAAAATTCCTAGGCAGGGAAAAACCTCATAAGGGCATTCTTGGATAGTGGCGGATTTGACAACCTAGATTTTGCCGCTAATCCATATCGCTAAATATTAGTGGTTCTGGGTTGGTTTTAAATAAGTTCCCTGCACTAGGATCGGAGCGGATGTTTTCGACAAAATAATTATTGTATAAAAGGAAAAATGGTGGACAGACAAAGAATAAACAAATTAATTGGGCCAGTTGCGCGCAAGGTGGATGGATTATCTTCCCCAAAATTCTCGTTTTTAGGATTCCCCTTAAATTTTCTGAAGGTGAAAAGAATGGTTAATACCGAGTTATATGAGGTCTTTTGGCCTGGGGGTCCCAGTGCCGTAAATACGATTTCCTCGGCGCCACGAGCTGACCTAACCGGAAAACGGATTGGAATTCTGTGGGACTACGTGTTTCGCGGCGAAGAAATCTTTCCAATTTTGGAAAAAAGCATTTCAGAACAATATGAAAATGTTGAATTTATTGGCTACGAAAACTTTGGGTCGACTTTTGGTGGGGACGAGCACGCAGTCTTAGCTGCTTTGCCAAAACTTCTAAAAAATTTAAAAATTGACGCTGTTATTTCTGGCATAGGATGCTGAGGAGCT
>CAXGCE010000441.1:0-2649 GCA_964007795.1 uncultured Alphaproteobacteria bacterium
CCGGTTTTGACTTGGGGTGGATTGCGGGGCGGTATTTCTGTTGCTCTGGCATTATCCTTGCCTAATGGTGACGAGAAGGACGCCATTGTCACTGTCTGTTACACGGTGGTGGTATTTTCCATCTTGGTGCAAGGGATGACGATCGGCAAATTAGTGCAGCGAGTGGTGCCGGCACAGAGCGGGGTAACGGATCATCATTGAACTGAAATAATTGTTCGACCTGATTGAAAAACCGACCCTAAAGTCAAGCTGCAGACAGCTGTGCAAATCCATGCATATCATTGACGGTCCTTTGGCGGCATGAACAATATTGTTGTGACATTTAGGTAGACTATTAAACGCTTTGGTAACTGGGGGCGTTGATAATGACTTTGTAGCCACCGGCCTGTAGTGGCTGGCCTTGCGCCGCGTCTACTTTACCGATCGCTGGACGAGATCAATAAATGTAGCGATTTTGTTAAAAAATGCTCATTCACTTGTCCTATTTGTACACAGGACATACCCTGCCACCAAAGGGCAACATGAGCGCAGAGTGGCATATGAACATTCGACAGGGTTTCATTGAAAGCATCGGCAACACGCCACTAATCAGACTGAAAAAAGCTTCTGACCTGACCGGATGCGAGATCTACGGCAAGGCGGAATTCCTTAACCCAGGCGGTTCTGTCAAGGATCGGGCCGCCTTGGCCATCGTCAAGGCGGCTGAGGACCGGGGCGATCTAAGACCAGGTGGCGTCATTGTCGAAGGGACGGCTGGTAACACTGGGATAGGATTGGCCTTGGTCGCAAATGCGCGTGGCTACAAAACAGTTATCGTAATTCCTGAAACGCAGACCCAGGAAAAAAAGGACATGCTGACGATGTGCGGCGCCGACTTACGCCAGGTTCCAGCAGTACCTTACAGAGACGACAACAACTACATCAAATATTCTGGTCGGCTCGCTAAGGAGATCGCAGCAAACCATTCCCAGGGGGCGATCTGGGCCAATCAGTTTGACAATGTGGATAACCGACAGGGCCATTATGAAACTACGGGCCCCGAAATCTGGCGGCAGACCGAGGGCAAAGTGGATGGTTTCATCTGCGCCGTGGGAACGGGCGGTTCATTGGCCGGCATCGCAAAATATTTGCGAGAGCAAAACCCCTCAGTAACCATTGGCCTGGCGGACCCGCCAGGTGCCGCCCTGTATCATTATTACGCGCATGGCGAACTGAAGGCCGAAGGGTCATCCATCACGGAAGGTATCGGGCAAGGACGGATCACGACCAACCTGGAAGGGCTGAATGTAGACAAACCCTATTTCATTCCGGACACAGAGTCTCTGCAAGTCGCCTTCGACTTGATCATCGAGGAAGGATTAGTGCTGGGTTCATCCTCCGGCGTCAACGTCGCTGGCGCCATAAGACTCGGACAGGAATTGGGGCCCGAGCATACCATTGTGACCTTGCTTTGCGATGGTGCCCAGCGTTATCAAAGCAAGATGTTCAATCTACCCTTCCTTAGGGAGCAAGGTCTGCCGACACCAAGTTGGATGGACTAACCAATCAGAGGCACCCATGACTGAATTGCTGTTCCGAGAGGATCCGTACACCAAGAGTTGCAATGCCATTATCACCGCTATAAATGACCGGGGCGGCGTCGAGCTGGATCGCACGGTGTTTTATCCGACGGGCGGAGGTCAGCCGGGAGATCGCGGCACGCTGACACTAGCAGATGGTAGCCAGATTGTTATTGTCACGACCGTGAAAGGCGAAGGTCCTGATGACGTTATCCACGTTCCAACGGAAGGACATGATCTACCCCCAATCGGTACCACTGTGACCGCAACAATCGATTGGGAACTGCGTCATCGACTGATGCGGATCCACACCTGCCTGCATCTGCTCTCGTCCGTAGTGGAATATCCAGTCACAGGTGGTCAGATCAGCGACGGCAGGGGCCGGTTGGATTTTGACATGCCAGAAATGACGGTAGATAAAGACGTCATAACCACCCGCTTGAATGACCTGATCGCGGAAGGACATCCCGTCAACGTGGATTGGATCAGCGATGAAGAGTTGGCGGCAAATCCAAATTTGGTAAAAACTATGTCAGTGAAACCACCCATGGGACAGGGCCTGGTACGCCTGATCGACGTTGATGGCTGCGACCTACAACCATGCGGCGGCACCCACGTGGCTAACACATCCGAAATTGGCCCTGTGCGGGTTCGGAAAATTGAGAAAAAGGGCAAGAAAAATCGTCGGATATCAATTGAATTTTCGGATTAACTTCAATTGGTTATATATTTTTTTAAAGGTGATATATGAGTAATAGGACAACCTGCTCAACGGCTTGGCTAGATAATAATTTGGGCAATGTCAAAATCCTTGATGGTTCTTTCTATCTGCCTGCCGAAAACCGCGATGCGGAAGCCGAATTTGCGGATGCTCATATTACTGGTGCACGCCGCTTTAATATTGATGTTATCTGCGCGTCTGACACAGATCTGCCCCATATGTTTCCTGACCCAATCACCTTCGCCGACACAGTTGGTGCACTAGGGATCTGTAATGATGACATGATCATTGCCTATGATGGTGGCAAAATGACCGGTGCCTGCCGAGTATGGTGGATGTTTCGTACCTTTGGCCATGATAATGTCGCCG
>CAXGCE010000442.1:0-2640 GCA_964007795.1 uncultured Alphaproteobacteria bacterium
GGCTCGCGCAATAGCCGTTTCATTACTTTGCCCAGGGCATTGCGGGGAAATTCATCGCGAAATTCTACCCTTGCTAACCGCTGATGCTTGGCCATCCGCTTGTTGCTCCAGACGCGGATCGCTTCCGGATCTGGTGCGGCGCTGGTTTTCGGGATCACCAGGGCGAGCGGCGTCTCACCCCACTTGTCGTCCGGAATGCCAATCACGGCGACATCCTCGACATCGTCATGGCCGCCCACCACGCCTTCAATATCAGCTGGAAAAACATTAAAGCCACCCGAAATTATCATGTCCTTCTTCCGGTCAAGAATATACAGAAAGCCGTCTTCGTCCATGCGACCGATATCTCCGGAACGTAGAAAGGCACGGCCGCGTTCGTCGCGACAGATGATCTTTTCTGTCTCCGCACCTCGCTTGTGGTAGCCCCTCATCTGCCCACCACCATATCCAACGATTTCGCCGATCTCACCGCGCGGCAACTCATTGCCATTTTCATCGACAATTCGCCCCTCAAAGCCGAGCACTGGAGTTCCGACCGAACCGAATTTTTCCTTGTGTTGATGCGGTCGGATCATGGTCGCGAAACCCTCGGAAAAGCCGTACATCTCAAACAGGCCTGAACCCAACTTCTGCAATACCGCCGCCTTGGTATCCCCGCGCAGCGGTGAGCCGGCGGACAGAATGACCTGAAGCGAACTGAGATCGAAGCTATCTAGATCAGGCTCGGCCAACACGGCGATAAATTGTGGTGGCACCATAAAGGTATGGCTGATGCGCTCCTGGGCGACGGTTTCAAGAAATGCATGTGGGCTGAAGCTGGGCATTACCACCAGTGTCGAGCCGGTGAAAAGCGCCGGCAAAATCATAAGGAAAGTGCCATTGGAATAAACTGGTGTAGTCGCCAGGGCCCGGCTATCGGACCCGAAAGCCAATTCAATGGAATTCGAATAGGACCAGTGCTGTCGCGGCCGATGCGTCTGCATAATACCCTTTGGGAGCCCTGTCGTCCCGGATGAATAGATGATGTTGAACTCATCATCCATATTATATCGCACACGCGGTGAGGTCTGGTCTGATGCTTCGAGTAGGGGCTCAAACCGCCTCCAGCCCGCCGCCTCTCCGCCATGCAGAAGAAAACCGCTTTTGCGCAGCTTGCCGAGTTTCTGCCTGTGGGGCTCAATAACTGATTGATATTCCCTGGACGCGATCAACATCACCGCATCAGCGTCGTCGATCAGAACCGCCAATTGTGATCCCGTCAATAGGCCACTCAGAGGTACCACGCAGGCTCCCGCCTTGACTACACCGAGTATGATTTCCAATGCCGCCGTCGAATTGGACATCAGCACCACCACCCTGTCGCCGCGACCGATGCCTTCGGATATGAGTACATTGGCGATCCGGTTTAGATCTTGGTCGAGTTCACCCCAGGTGATCCGCTCCTGACCGCAGATGACCGCCTCCTTGTTGGGGTTATATAAGGCATGACTGGCCCAAATGTCGGGCAGAAAAACCTGGGCATCGTCTAATTCGTCCATCAAACTAGGCCTCCAGTCTCGCTATGGTGCCCAGAGAAATTACAGTCAAAATATTTCCGGTATCAACGAACCAGTTCCGGCGCAACCGTCGCAGCGCCACAACTCACCGGCCAAGTTACAGCCCAAATAGTGCGAAGTAACCATTGGTCATTTGGACCAAGGGCTACATTTTGGTTCCTGGTACGTCGCGGTAATGCGGCGCTGTCACTATCCAGAAGGGCTTATATTATGGTTCACGCGGAACAAGTTGTCAGGATCATATTTCTGTTTGATTGACGCCAGCCTATCAAAATTTCCACCATATGTGGCACGAACTCGCCCTTCGCCTTCGTCACCCATTAAGAAGTTAATGTATGCACCACCAGTAGAATATGGGTGTAACTCTTCCCAATAATCCTTCGCCCAAGATGTAATTTCCCCTACTTTCTCGGGATCGTCGTCAACTCCAACTATTACACTAGACCATCGTGCTTTCCGTTCATTCCAAGCCGTTTCATCTTCGGAAATTCTGTGAGCGGCACCATCAATTGGGTACAAATGCATAGCCGATCGCCATGTAGGAATTGTTTCCGCAAACTTGACATGGAGCGCAATTGCTTCGTCAGTAAGCTCATCTATATAATCGCCTTTCCAGTACCACTGAAGGCCAGGCGGATAAAGTGCATCAAAAGCTGTTTGCAAGACAGGAAATGGCATCGGGTGGGTTCCGTCCAATATCGGAGGGCCAAAATCTCTAATTGGCTTGAAAACCTCATCAACGTCAGCTTCCGAACCCGTGTAGCACCAAACGACGCCGCATACATTTTTTAGATGTAATTCCTCCGGAAATGGCGGCCCGGGCGGCACTATCAAAGTTGCAAAAAAACCATAAAGATCTTCCGACGAATTCTTTAAAAATTCCGAAAACCATTTCATTACTTCAGGAGCCTGTTCCAGGGACCACAGGGTAGGTCCCCCGAATACGGTGTGCACGGGATGCAACTTAAACTTGAATGAAGTCACAATTCCAAAATTTCCACCACCACCTCGAATTGCCCAATATAGATCCGAATTTTCTTCATTACTGGCCGTAACGACACTGCCATCCGCCAACACCATGTCT
>CAXGCE010000443.1:0-2626 GCA_964007795.1 uncultured Alphaproteobacteria bacterium
ATGTTTGGTGGACAGCAGGCTTTTCCTATCACCTTCCGATCTTCTGTAGGTGGCGGCACGGGTCTGGCCGCGCAGCATTCACAGAGCCCATATTCCATGTTCATGAACTTGGCTGGTTTAAAAATGATCCTACCCTCCACGCCTTATGACATGAAAGGCTTGTTAAAGTCCGCGATCCGCGACAACAATCCGGTGCTTTCATTCGAATCGTCACGGCTCATGGGATTTACGGGCGAGGTGCCGGAAGAGGATTATACCATTCCCATCGGCGTGGCGGACGTGAAACGTGAAGGCAGTGACGTAACCGTCGTTGCCTTGGCCTGGCTGGTGCATGAGGCGTTGGCAGCAGCGGAGGAATTGGACAAGGAAGGTGTCTCCGTCGAGGTAATCGACCCGAGATCGTTGTTTCCTCTCGACAGAGAAACCATCCGCGCGTCGGTACAAAAAACCGGCTGTCTAGTTGTCGCCGACGAGGCGGGACCTACGGCGGGTGCATCCGCTGAAATTGCTGCACTGGTGACCGAGGATGCTGAGACCTTTAAGTCCATGACGGCACCGCCCAAACGTGTCTGCGCCCTGCAGGTGCCAATCCCATATACGCCCACGCTGGAGAACCATGTGTTTCCCGACCGAAACCGAATTATCGCGGGGATAAGGGAGGTGATGGGATTTCAGTCAGACTGATTTTCATATCGGTTATTTCCTGGCTATGGCTACGTTATTTGCGGCTTTGTTCTCGTTGCCGTAGTGATAACAAGATTTGAATCACAGGCTTAAATTGGTCCTTCTAGAAACCGCTTTAACACGTTCATGGTCAGTTTCGAGATGCTATTGTCACCACTGTTCCATGGCAGGCAGCCGCAGTAGGTGATGGAGCCGGTGGAGAATACTTGGCCGCCGCCGGGCACCTTGAAATAGATCATATCTGCGCGGATTAAGTCCTCGGTACTTTCTTTTGCCCAGTTTGTGACGTGGGTCAGCATCTCTTCCGGCACGAGGATAGTCTGGTCATCGTGATTTTCGGAGCGTGCAATAATTACGGCGTCTTCCGGCGTGCCCAGACGGTGGTCGACACGATCCAATTCAAAACCGGCGGCGCCGCCGCCACTAAGACCGAAGCCGCCGATGGTTTCTTCATCTATTCCTTCGAATATCCAGGCCAGTTCTGGTTCTTTCGAGGCTTCCAGGCGCCGGTAATATGAGGCGGTAAAATTACCCTGGGCGGTGAAGCCCAGTCCGGCGATAGTCTGAGGTGGGCGGCCGTTGCGTCGCCACATGCCACCATAATTGCCGTCGAAGGCGTTGAAATATTCGCCCGGTTCAGCTGCCCAGGCCCGGATGCCGCCTTCACCGCGGCGGATTTCGATAGCGCCGGTTTCGCTTTCATGCACGGCAATTCGCCAGTAAAAGCCGTTGCCGCCCAGATACATCAGGTTACCCCCTTGATCGCGGTATGCCTCGATGGCATCCAGGGTATTAGCAGTATGGTATTCAGGATGGCTCCCCGTGGTAACAACATGGTAGCATTGCAATGCAGCGACGCCGTCTTCGTGCAGCTCCCGGTCTGTAATGATGTCGTAGTCAACACCCATTTGATCAAGCCAGGTGAGTAAATGCCCATCGGCGGGCAGGTGGCGTAGACCGCTGTCATCGCCAATGCCGGTGGAAAGATAACCGGGCCGAACATTGAACAGGGGCCGCATGTGCGAGGCATGACAGATGCCGCTACCATCACCATGGAAGTTATAAGTGGACATGCCGTATTCCTGGTGGACGGCCGGGTTCCAAGGATAGGCATCCCATTCCGAGACCCGTGTATGCCATGATTCGTGATAGGTGGGGCGGGCGTAGTTGCCATAAATCACGTAAGTGAAGGTAGAGACCAGGACGCAAAGCTTGGCCGTCGGTTGGCCCAATGGAGAACAGACAAAAAACGGAATTGAATCCTCATGGCCGTTACAGCTAATGCGCGCAATATAGGCGCCGCTGGGCAGGTCGTCGGGGATGGTGAAGGTGAAATCAGTCTCCCAACCGAAATCATAGATATCATCGTCATGAAAATGTATGGCGCCGTAATGCTCCGGCCGGTGACGGAAGCACATATCCTCTCCCGTCCAGTTTGCTCCGGTCATAGCCCGCGCAGGAAGGTTAACGATCCGTCCGTGTAGGCCGTTGGGGCCGTTGTCGTGAATACGGATGGAAGAAAAATCACGGGCGAAATCCCATTCGGCCAGCACCAATCCGGCGCCATCCTTGATAGCCGGCGCTTCAATTTTGCCGTTAAAATGGGCCCGTATGCCATCTTCCTCCAGGGCACCAATAACGGGCCGACCATTGAGGACTAGGTTGGGCGCCTCGATTGTACTCTGCGCACCGTGACCTCTTTTCAAGGGCTCCTGCCCTGTTGTTAATGTCCCTTCGTCGGCATCATAGGTCAGCCAGACCCTATACCAGGTTCTTGTTTTTAAAGGTTTCGGGGCGGCCACGTGCAATTCGCCGGCGCGGCCACTTATGGCGCCGTTGTCATCAATTAATAAAATGATGTCCCCACAGGACAGGATCGCCTGTTCGCCCTTAATTGGCTGTGTTGGCCAGATTGTTGCGCGTAGCGAAAAGCCGTTCGCCG
>CAXGCE010000444.1:0-2623 GCA_964007795.1 uncultured Alphaproteobacteria bacterium
CGTACTACGCAGATTCGTATTATATACGAACAGGTCCCACCTATACCTACGGGCAAAGGGTACGCGGAAAATTTCAGCAGTGGTGGCTGGCTTAGCCATCATATTCGGACACACGATTTTCTAATGCGCTGGTTCCCGCGGCTCTTGTTACTTCTGACGTTTCTGCCTTTTTTGGCACGAGCACAGACAGGCGCCATTATAACGGGGAACGAGCGCCATCATCCAGTTTTTGCTGCGAATGGTATGGTTGCAAGTCAGGAGGCAGTTGCGACGAAGTTGGGTGTGGACATTCTGCGCCAGGGTGGCAACGCCATCGATGCCGCGGTGGCAGTCGGCTTCATTCTGGCCGTGACTTTGCCTCGTGCTGGCAACTTAGGCGGTGGCGGTTTCATGTTAATTCACCACTCTCAAAGTGGAGAAACCTTGGCCCTGGATTATCGGGAAAAGGCGCCGGCAAAGGCGGATCGCGATCTGTTTTTGGGGCCGGACGGCGAATTAGACAAGGTAAAGGCGCGATTTTCACATCTGTCGATCGGCGTGCCGGGCACCGTCGCCGGCCTGATCGAGGCACACCGCCGTTTCGGTAGCCTGCCGCTGAGGGCTGTCATGACGCCTGCCATCACCCTGGCCAGCAAAGGATTAATGGTTACACCCGGATTAGCTCGAAATTTGCTAAAACGACAAAAGAGGTTGAAAAAATGGCCTGCCACGGCCGCGATATTCTTCAAACCGGACCTCAGTGCCTATCAAGCGGGTGACACGCTGGTGCAAGCGGATCTGGGGCGCAGTTTGTCCCGCATCGCCGCCACCTCAGGCCAGGATTTCTACAAGGGCGAAACCGCCCGTGCTGTTGTGGCAGAGATGAAACGCCACGGTGGCTTGATCGACCTAGAGGACTTGGCCGCCTACCGTCCGGTTTGGCGCAAACCGGTAGAAGGTACCTACCGGGGCTACCGAGTACTTTCTATGCCGCCGCCGTCATCGGGCGGCATCCACCTGGTGCAGATGTTGAATATGTTAGAGAGCATTCGCATCGCCGATTATGGCCATAATGGCGCCAATGCCATTCACATTATGGTAGAGAGCATGAAAAGGGCTTATGCGGATCGCGCCGCACATCTAGGCGATCCTGAATTCTGGTCCGTACCAATGCAGGGTCTGATATCCAAGGACTATGCCAGGCAGTTGGTGAACTTGATCGATTCTAACCGGGCTACGCCATCAAAGAGCATTTCCCAGGGCGACCCGGCGCCCTATGAAAGCAACGAGACCACGCATTTTTCCGTCATGGATAGTCAGGGCAATGTGGTCAGTAACACTTATACACTGAATTTCAGCTTTGGCACCGGTATCGTGGCTGCTGGAACAGGTATTCTGTTGAACAACGAGATGGATGATTTCTCTTCTAAACCTGGCGTGCCCAATGCTTTTGGCCTAGTCGGGGGCAAGGCCAACGCAATTGAAGGCGGTAAACGGCCGTTGAGCTCAATGACGCCCACAATTATTTTTAAGGATGGCAAACCCTGGCTGGCTACGGGAACACCCGGAGGATCACGGATTATCACCATGGTGCTACAGGTTCTGCTCAACGTTATCGATCACGGTATGAACATCGCGGAGGCTACCGCCGCTCCGCGCGTCCATCACCAATGGCTGCCCGATAAATTGTTCGTGGAGCGGGGCCTGAGCCCTGACACTCTGGCCCTGTTGAGACAGCGCGGCCACAAGGTTGTCATTTCCCGTGCAGCCGGCAGCGTGCAATCGGTGATGACAAACCCGAAAGGCGGATTCCTGGGTGTATCTGACAGTCGCCGTTTGGGCGCTCTGGCCGCAGGACACTGACTCAAGGGCAAGGCGCCGGGGTTAAAGTGCAAGGGATTAGTTAGAATAGCAAATGGTGGTTTTGGCTTCTTCTATTCCTGCGGCCGTATGACGGTCTTGCCGACGATGCTGCGATCGATCAATTCCTGGATCGAGGACGCGATCTGGCCCAGGGGACGAACGGCGTGGATCACCGGGACCAACGATTTCTTATCCACCATGTCCAAAACTGCGATCTGTTCCGCAGTCGTCCAGCCGTTGGAGCCGATAATATTTTGCTCATAGGTCCAGATGTAGCGGATGTCCGTGGGGGGCGCGAATCCGGCTGTGGCACCGCAGGTCAGCATACGTCCATCGGGTTTCAAGCATCGCAGCGATTGCGCCCAGGTTTCTCCGCCAATGTAGTTGATGATCACGTCAACGCCGCCGCTGTTGTCTCCGGTCATAGCCATGCGGGGCTTGCCCGCGATGGCGTGGCAAGCCTTGACCAAATCATCTTCGGCAGATGTGTTGATTAAGTGATCTGCCCCTAGTTCCTTCAGCTTGTCCAATTTCCATTGAGCACTGCCTGTCACAATTACCGTGGCGCCCGCTGATTTTGCCAATTGCACACAACAGGTGCCAACGCCGCCGGTTGCCCCCAGAATCAGCACTGTGTCTGAGTTTGTGACCTTACCTCGTGTCAGCATCATGCGGTATGCCGTGCCATAGGCGATGGGCAATGCGGCGGCATGATCGTCACTAACCCCATCGGGGGTGGCGATTAGTCGGGTGGCGGGGATGCGAGCGAATTCAGCTGCAG
>CAXGCE010000445.1:0-2621 GCA_964007795.1 uncultured Alphaproteobacteria bacterium
CGTTGTCATCAATAAATAAAATGATACCGCCACAGGACAGGATCGCCTGTTCGCCCTTTTCCGGGAGTGTTGGCCAGATTGTTGCGCGTAGCGTAAAGCCGTTCGCCGTGACCGATAGGTCTTCGTCGGAAATGGCGTATGAGCCCGCATGGAAGGGCTGTAGCCGCGACAGGTATTCTCCGTCCATGGCGGAGTGCACGCGCCGTTCGATTATCCCAGGACCTGCGGGATTAGGGTCGGCTGAAATCGATCGATAGAGCGCTACGGAAAAGGGCTCGGCCGAAATAGAACTGACCTTGAACTCAATGGTGTCACCGGGGCGGCCAGATAAACGGTCGCCATAACCAATCAGAGGGATCACGAAGGGAACTCCTGCAGAGGTGGGAACTACGCTCAAGATTAAACTCATTGCTGCGGCATGGCCAACAGGGGAGGGGTAATTTATTATGGCTAAATATTTTGGGGATCTCCACATGATCGATCTTTACACTTCGCCCACACCGAATGGCTGGAAGGTGGCCATCACGTTGGAAGAACTGGAACTGCCCTACAAAACCCACGTACTGACTTTGAGCGAAAAAAAGCAGCGCGAGAATTGGTTCAAAAAAATGAATCCCAACAGCCGCATCCCGGTGATTGTGGACCGGGAGGCGGATAATCTGACAATCTTTGAGTCTGGCGCCATCCTTTACTATCTGGCGGAAAAGACAGGGCGCTTAATGCCGAAGGACATGAAGGGGCGCATGGCTGTCATGCAATGGCTAATGTTTCAGATGTCGGCAATCGGTCCCATGCAGGGCCAGGCCGTCTCCTTCGAACGTTACTTTCCTGAGGACGTACCGGCTGCCAAGAAACGCTATCACAACGAAACCCGCAGGCTGTACGAGGTGCTAAACAGCCACCTTCAGGACAAGGATTGGCTGGCCGGTCATTATTCTATCGCCGACATAGCTAACTGGTCGTGGCTGCGTAGTCACAAATGGGCCCGCGTACCTACGGACGGTTTAGAGCATTTGGAACGTTGGATGAATTCAGTGGCGGCGCGGCCTGGCAGCCAGCGGGGCGTACTGGTGCCACCATCGCCTGGCAAGGCAGAATTAGTAGCCAAGGGCGGCGCCCAAATCGTAACTACCTGATAAATGGATCAAGCCGTGAGTGAATTCGTCGATTACAAATTAACGGACGGTGTCGCCACCATGATAATGGACGACGGCAAGGCTAACGCTTTTGGCGTGGGTATGACGACCGCCCTTTCGGCCGGATTGGACCGCGCCAAGGACGAAGCCGAAGTGGTTGTAATCCAGGGCAAGCCCGGCCTTTTCTGCGCCGGATTTGACTTAAAGATTATAAACGGCCCCAAGGAGGGTGTTCTGGAAATGGTTACGGCCGGTGCCGAACTGGCTCTCAAAACTTATTTGCATCCACAACCGGTCATAATTGGGTGCACGGGTCATGCAGTGGCGGCAGGAGCCCTATTCTTGTGCGCAGCCGATTACCGCATTGGCGTTTTGGGTGAGTTCAAGATTGGATTGAATGAGACTTCTATTGGTCTTAGCCTCCCTACATGGGGTTTGGAACTCGCCCGAGATCGTCTAGACAACCGCATGCTGAACCGAGCCACATTGAGCTCGGAACTTTACGCACCTATACAGGCGGCGGAAGTCGGCTATCTTGACGAAGCGGTTGGTTTCGATAAATTCCCAGCCCGCCTGGTGGAAAAAGCAACAGAATATCAAAAATTGGGCGGATCGGCGTATGGCCTAGTAAAGCGACGTCTACGCATGGCGCGGGAAACATTAATCCGTAGTGGCATGGCGGCTGAGCTTGCTGCACGTTCTGATTCAGGAGTGTAACGATGGAAGCTGGTGTATTCTTGGCCCTGAACGAATCCACCCCGCCTGACCTAATTGTTCAGGCCGCCCAAGCTGTCGAGGAACGTGGTTTCCACGCAATTTGGGTGCCGGAACACGTAGTGCTGTTTGACGAGTACGAATCCAAATATCCCTATTCACCTGATGGCCGTATCGGTAACTACGGCAAGGGCATGATGGAGCCGTTCACCGCTCTCACTTATTTGGCGGCCCACACATCTAAGGTGCGGCTAGGCACCGCCATCTGTTTGGTGACCCAGCGCAATCCTATCTACACCGCCAAGCAGGTGGCAGATGTGGATTATCTTTCGGGCGGACGGGTGAACTTTGGCATCGGCTTGGGCTGGCTTCGGGAAGAATTTGCGGCCCTCAACGTGCCGTTTGAAAAGCGTGGCAAGCGCGCTAATGAGCATATTGCTGTGATGAAGGCTCTATGGTGCCAGGAAGTCTCCAAATATCACGGGGAGCTCTACGATTTGCAATCGTGCGTGATGTATCCCAAGCCCATTCAGACACCCCATCCACCAATCTTTGTTGGCGGCGAAGGGGATCATGCTCTGAACCGGGTTGCGGCACTGGCCCAGGGCTGGCTTGGCGCCAGCATGGAGCCCGAGGTCATTACTGAACGCATTGCCACTTTGCATCACCTGTTGGATGAACGCGGGCGGGCCAGGGACGAGGTGAAAATTTATACTCTGCCAAACCGCCGGCCCAGTGCAGACCGTTGCCGGCGATTGGAGGATGTGGGCG
>CAXGCE010000446.1:0-2613 GCA_964007795.1 uncultured Alphaproteobacteria bacterium
AACTCAAACATCCAATCGAACTGGGCGAAAAGTGTAAAGCCGTGTTCGGATCAGATTTAAAATCAGGCCAACTCGTCAGGAACGGATGCTCATAGCGACTGCCTTCCGGTAACCGGCGCAAGACGCTGGCTGCCTCATTCAGCCGTGTGATCACCTCGGCCATCTCCATTCATCGGCCAGATATTTCTTCATCGATCAGTCGATCCAAATACCAACGTGCCTTTTCCAGATCCACGACCCCGCCCTTCTCCTCGTAGCGGATGATGTACTTGATGACGTTGCCCGCTGCGAAGCCAAGGCTGTTCGACTGGATAAATTCAAACGGCTCGATGCCGCCCCGATGGCAATAGTGCCTCGGTCGTTCAATCGGATCGTAGTCGTCAGGCATCAATATTTGTCCTCAATCCATAATCAGTTTTTGAGCAAATGCCGAGCCTCGCCCCAGCGAGGCATTTGCTGGGGGGGTATGGGGGGGAACTGGTGTACCTATTTCGTGCCATTTCGTGGCGTTTTGGGCCTGTTTCGTGGAGTATTGACCCTGTTTCGTGGCGTTTTAGGGTCATTTCGTGGCACTTATGTGGCGTAAAAATCGCTAAGTGGCGTAAACGGTTCATTTCGTGGCCCTTGGGGGCCGTTTCGTGGAGTTCTCAGATCCCAGTGATTTAAGCAGTTTTTTCCCCTTTTCGGTCAGCCCTAGACCCTGGGGCCTAAAGCTCAGGGGTCTACGGTCAGAGGGCCAGGTTCTTCGTCAACTTCCTGTAGGCATCCCGTTCGGTCAGTTGATCCCACCAGCGAGCTGTGTTGGGCCGCAGAACCTCGTTGAGCCCCACCGAAAACAGGGCGAAATGCACGGAAAAACCGACGGCAATATCGGCGATGGTGAATCGCCCGGCGCACAAATACTCCCGGTCCGCCAACGCCGTCTCAATGGACTTGCTGCGGTTCAGGTACCAGGGAATATAGTCGGCCACTACCTGGCGGTTCTTGCGCTCATCGGGCTCCAGTTCTCCGTAGCGATAAATCAGCGCCAGGGGAAATGTCAGGGTGGCGTCGCTGCGGTGCAGCCAGTTCAGGTAGTTGGGATAGTCCGGTTCATCGGGGCTCACGGCTAACGGTGACGGGCCGTAACGCTCCACCAGATACTGGCACATGGCGGTGGATTCGGTCATTACCAGGTCGCCGTCCACAAAATACGGCACCGTACCCAACGGGTTGATGGCCGTGAATTCCTTGTGGTGGTCCCGTGCCGGAAACCTCATTGTCACCAGTTCATAGTCAATTCCCATCTCCTCCATGGTCCACATGGGCCGCATGGAGCGCGAACCATCGCAATGATAGAGCGTGATTGTCATCTGACCTCCGAGTTTTTGCGAATCTCCATCTAGCAATTTCGGACACCCATTGACTAGCCCCAAGGTTCTGTACCAGTGGGTCCTATCAGCACGATCCATCGCGGGTAACGCGCGACCCCGAATGGTTTCTAGTCACAGAATTTTAGACGAAGGGTTTATCGTCGGATTCTTTGTCGGTATAGCGATGGTGTTTTCGATTTTCCTGATAGCGTCAGTTGCGACGCCATCCAGTTATAGACGGGGAGGTGCGAACGATGGCTGCGTCATTTAGGGAAAAGTACGGCAAAAAGATTTTGTTATGGATCGTGCTTGGCTTGGTAGCCTTGGGTATTGCCCAGCCAAGGGTTGGTTCCGGCGTAACAGGCGAGGATCTAATCAGGGTTATTTCGATAGATGAAGCACGCCAGAAATGTGGGCCTGGGCGCTGTCCGCAATTGCATCAGGCTTATTGTACGTACTTCACGGCGTTTCAACTGAAGAAACATCAATGGAGTTTCTTCACCAAGTATCCTGCACTATCAAAATCTCGGTGGGCACGGCCAGGAACTCCACTGATTAGCGAGTTGGATGGGAGAGAGGTAATATCACGCGGAATTTTTGCGAGGTGGTCTTCTTGGCCTACAAGACAAGAGGCCTTCCATGACATCAAAAAAAGCTGCCCATTATTCTGGTGGCAATATAATAGCCAATACAGCCCGGAGTTTAGTTTTCCTCCTGGCCATAAGTTTGTCAGCCCCTAAATAAAGGATGGCAAAAGCAACTGACCGGTATACGGCAACACGGCTGTCAGCCGAACTTGGTCTCGATAACCGGAAGATGCGGGACATCCTAACCCGCGTTAATCCGGTGCAGGTAAAGGGCCGTAGCAAGCTCTATCTGTTGCGGGATGTCATCCCCCACGCCGCCAAGTACCTGGGCGCACCGGACGTCATCGATCTAAACGTCGAACGCGCCCGTAAGGTAAAGGCCGAGGCGGAACTGGCCGAGATTGAATTGGCCAAGGAACGGGAAGACCTGATCCAAGTCGAGGCCGTGCGGCAAGTCTGGGGCGAACTGGTTATCGCCGCTAAATCGAGATTGCTATCCATACCAGCCAAGCTGGCCCCGGTGGTTGCCGTCGAAGACGCACCAGCCACCTGCAAATACCTAGTCGAAGAACAAATTAATGAGGCTCTTGATGAGCTTGCCGAATGGCTTAGTGAATGGGCAGACGACACAAATGTCGACGCTCCTTCATTCGCTGGCACAGGCTTGGCGTCCG
>CAXGCE010000447.1:0-2610 GCA_964007795.1 uncultured Alphaproteobacteria bacterium
GATTGGCGTCAAGACGGCGGCCCTGCTGATCAATGAATACGGCGATTTGGATGGGGTGTTGGATCGGGCGGAGGAAATCAAACAAACGAAGCGCAGGCAAAACTTAGTAGATCATGCGGATCTCGCCCGCATCAGCCGCCAGTTGGTGACTTTGAAGGATGACGTTCCTGTGGACTTGGGCCTAGAGGATCTGCGGCTGAAAGACCCGCAGCCCGATGTCCTGCTTGGCTTTATGGCGGAGATGGAGTTGGGGCGTCTGGCGGGACGTATCGCCCAGCGTCTGGGCGGCGAAGTGTCTGCGACCGTTGCCGCATCCGAACCTGAAAAACCGGGCGAAACGGACTACCAATGCATCCAATCGCTGAAAGAGCTTCAGCCGTGGATTGATTTAGCCCGGTCGGTGGGCGTCGTCGCCGTGGATACCGAAACCACCTCGTTGGATGCCATGGCTGCGGATCTGGTCGGGGTGTCATTGTCCGTACGGCAGGGGCAGGCCTGCTACATCCCGCTAGGGCATACCGGGCCGTTGCCGGCGGGTGAATTGGATTTGGAAGGTGAGACGGACGTGCCCGACCAGATCCCACTGGACCAGGCGCTGGATTTACTGAGGCCGCTGTTTGAGGACCCATCCGTTTTAAAGGTGGGACAAAACCTGAAATACGACATGTCGGTACTTCGCCGCTACGGTATCGACTTGATGCCCATCGACGACACCATGTTGCTGTCCTATGTGACTGAGGGCGGCATGCATGGTCACGGCATGGACGAATTGTCCAAACTGCACTTGGATATCGAACCCATACCGTTCAAAGAGGTGGCTGGCAGTGGCAAATCACGGATTACCTTCGATCGGGTCCCCCTGGACAAAGCGACGGAATATGCAGCCGAAGATGCTGATGTGACTCTGCGCCTGTACAATTATCTCAAACCGCGCCTGTTGGCGGAACGCAAGCATGCGGTCTATGAAACCCTGGAACGACCCCTGGTACCCGTTTTGGTAGGGATGGAGCAGGCGGGCATCCTGGTCGATCGGGCCGAACTGGCCCGTCTGTCTGCTGATTTCGCGGCCCGCATCGGCACCTTGGAAGGTGAGATCCAAGATCTAGCTGGCGAGGCCTTCAACGTGAACTCGCCCAAACAACTTGGAGAAATCCTGTTCGACAAGATGGGTATTCCCGGTGGCAAGAAAACCAAGAGCGGGTCCTATGGTACTGGGGCAGATGTGCTCGAGGGGCTGGCGCTGCAGGGGCACGAACTACCAGTCAAGGTGCTCGAATATCGCCAATTGGCTAAGTTAAAAAGCACCTATACCGATAGTCTGCAGGGCCAGATCAACGTGGTAACGGGCCGGGTGCATACATCCTACGCTATGGCGGCGACATCGACAGGACGTCTGGCTTCGACTGATCCTAACTTACAGAACATCCCAGTGCGCACTGAAGAGGGCAGGCGTATCCGCAAGGCCTTTATCGCCGCGCCGGGCTGGAAATTATTAAGCGCCGACTATTCCCAAATCGAATTACGCATTTTGGCCCACATCGCCAATATCAAATCCCTGCGCGATGCCTTCCATGCCGGTCACGATATCCACGCTATGACGGCGGCCCAAGTTTTTGACCTGCCGATGGAGGACATGGATCCAATGATCCGTCGCCGAGCAAAGGCGATTAACTTCGGTATTATTTATGGCATTTCCGCGTTTGGCCTGGCCAATAATCTGGGTATCGGACGAGGTGAGGCTCAGGCCTATATCAACGCCTATTTTGAACGTTATCCGGGTATTCGGGATTATATGGAGATCACCAAGGCCCAGGCGCGGGAATTAGGATATGTTGAAACTATCCATGGCCGACGCATTCATATGCCTGGTATCAATGACAAGAACCCAGCCCGGCGTGGTTTTCACGAGCGTGCAGCCATCAATGCCCCAATTCAGGGTTCCGCCGCAGACGTTATCCGCCGCGCCATGGTCGCCATTCCACCTGCTTTGTCTATAGCCGGATTGGGAGCCAAAATGCTGTTACAGGTGCATGACGAATTGATATTCGACGTGCCCGAAGGAGAAGTCGAGGAGACTATCGCGTTAGTCAAGAAGGTCATGGAAGGAGCAGCCTATTTGTCGATCCCTTTGATTGTGGATGCCGGTATCGGGGACAACTGGGCTGAGGCTCACTAGTGTATCCGCGCTGCAAACGCGTACCTGGCAAGGCACACGCAAGTTAAAAATCGCTACTAACCACGTTTTTTGTAATCCACAGTCAGCCAGCGTTCGGGACGGATCTCGATCTTGATCGCGTTGCCTTGGGCGTAACGCTTGGACAACGCGGCGGCGTAGTCTTTACCGCCTTGCTCTCCAAGGTAGCGCTGCGCCATGGGCTGAAGATCTTTCAACCGATCCGAGGGGCCGATATGGGAAACGGGCCCTTCGATGGAAACGTATTTATATGGCGTGGTAGTGGTCTGAACCAGGAAACTGATCCGGTTGCCGACTGATAGTAATTGGCCCTTGCGCGCCGTTTTTTGCGTCAGAAACCAGATTATTCCGCTTGGCGCATAGTCATACCAGACCGGGCTGGTCAAAGGGCCCTTGCCGGGTTCAGGAATGGAAAG
>CAXGCE010000448.1:0-2609 GCA_964007795.1 uncultured Alphaproteobacteria bacterium
CGCCTAGGGTTATCCGGCCAGTTAGGGCCGGATGCGCTGCATTCCGACGCTATGGCCGATGCCATGTCCCTGTGTGTCGGCTGCAAAGGCTGCAAGCGGGAATGCCCCGTCGGCGTTGATATGGCGGCCATGAAGATAGAGTTGCAGTATCAGCGCACTAAACGTTCTGGCATTTCTCTTCGCGACAGGTTGGTGGCCTATTTGCCACGGTACGCGCCCTTGGCCGCACATCTGGGGCCGATATTGAATCTACGAGATCAGATCCCAGGCCTCGCATGGCTCAGCGAAAAGTTAATTAGTTTCACAGCTAAGCGCCCTTTGCCAAAATGGCGTCACGATACCTTCAATCCGACGGAGGATGCCTTTGGCCCCACGAATGGACCAGAAGTTGTGCTGTTCGCAGATACTTTCAATAGTAATTTTGAGGCGGAGAACTTGCGAGCCGCGGTAGAGGTTTTGGTGGCGGCAGGAAGGCGGGTGCATCTGGCAAGACCTATAGATGGTGGACGAGGTTTGTGTTGCGGCCGCACCTTCCTGTCGGCAGGTCTGGTAGATCAGGCGCGCAAGGAAATGAAACGCACGCTGTTGGCTCTGCAACCATTCGTGGAACGAGGGGTGCCGGTGGTGGGGTTGGAACCGTCATGCTTGCTGACCTTGCGGGACGAATTCCTTTCCATCTTGCCCAACGACGCCACTCGGGCCCTGGCGAAGCAGGCGTTGTTGTTTGAAGAATACCTGGCGCGGGAACATGAGGCCGGTCGCTTGGCTCTGCATCTGAAGCCGATGGGCAAGATTTTAGTACATGGTCATTGTCACCAAAAAGCTCATCAGACCATGTCTTCGATGGACGTAGTCTTGGGACTTTTGCCGGATGTGGAGGCAGATACGGTGTCTTCGAGCTGTTGTGGCATGGCCGGCGCCTTTGGCTACGGCGTAGAGACATATGAAGTATCTCAGGCCATGGCGGAGGCCGCGCTTTTACCTGCCATACGAGACGCTAGTGAGGAAACCATACTTGTCGCCAACGGAACCTCTTGCCGGCAGCAAATCAAGCACGGCAGTAGCCGCGTAGCGATACACATCGCACAATTGCTTAGAAACGCCCTCTAATTGAGCGCCGCACAAGCTTCCTGAATGAGATTACCGCCACGAACCAAGTCCGCTTCAGGGGCGACAAAGCTTGCGCGAAAATAGGGTGATAAACCATAGGCTTCGCCCTGAACTACCGCGACACCCACGCTTTCTAACAGATACATGGTGAAATCCGTATCGGTTTCGATCACTTGACCATCCGGCCTCGTTTTGCCAACAGTCCCGGCGCAAGAGCAGAAGATGTACATGGCGCCATTGGGCAGATCACAATTCAGGCCCGGTGCTGCGTTGAGTTTCTCGAATAGAATGTCACGCCTAAGCTGTAGGTTCGCGGCTCGCTCCATCAGCAATTCTTGGGGGCCATTCAGAGCGCCTACGGCGGCTGCCTGGCCGATAGCGCTTACTCCCGCGGTGCTTTGCGACTGCATGTTCGACATCTTGGCGATGATCTCCTTTGGTCCGCCGGCGTAGCCGCAGCGGAAGCCTGTCATGGAATAGGCCTTGGAAACCGAATTGCAAGTCACTGTGCGTCCAAAAAGTTTTGGCTCCACCTGAGCCAGGGTGGCAAATTTATGGCTATCAAATATTAGGTGCTCGTATACATCGTCGGTCAACACATGCACATGTGGGTGACGCAACAGCACATCTGCCAAGTTCTCCAACTCATCCCAGGAATAGGCCGCTCCGGTTGGGTTGCTTGGCGAACAAATCATCAGCCATTTGGATTTAGGTGTGATGGCAGCCTCTAGCTCGTCCGGCCGAACCTTGAATTTTTCATTCTGTCCGGCCACCACGAACACTGGCGTGCCCCCAGCTAGCTTGACCATGTCCGGGTATGAGGTCCAATAGGGGCCGGGGATGATCACCTCATCCCCTGATGACACAGTGGCCATAAGGGCATTGAATAACACCTGTTTCGAGCCGGTGCCGACGGCGATTTGATCGAGATCGTAGCGCAGATCATTGTCCCGTTGGAACTTGGCCTGTACCGCCTGGCGCAAGGCTAAGGTACCGTTCACCGGCGTGTATTGGATTTCGTTTCGTTCCATCAGTTCGGTCACTGCCTGCTTGGCGCTATCGGGGGCGGGAAAATCCGGCTCCCCCGCCGTCAGCTTGATAATTGTTCGGCCCTTCGCTTGTAGGTCGCGCACACGGGCAGAGGCAATCTGGCTGGGCGATGGCTTAAAGCGGCTCATACGCGGGGCAAATTCCAAAACAATCTCCCTATTTCTTCGAGTGGATTTTTACCCGTGGTGTCTGGCATGTCCAAAGCCTAAATTGTCATCGGCCATGAGTATGTTGAATTTTTCGCAGACAGTCAGCCTTCTTTAAACGGATTAGGGTAGCAGCGAGGCTTTGCTTATTCTTGATCGCTAAGCCTGCCCCCAGAGTATTTGGAACATAGTTGCGGACGCCATGGCAGAAAATTTCAGGACTATTTGTGAATTTTGATTTGTTTGATAGCAATGGTATTCATGTACTAGCGAGTTGTAGTAAAGATAACGCACATGATCCAT
>CAXGCE010000449.1:0-2600 GCA_964007795.1 uncultured Alphaproteobacteria bacterium
CTTCATGCGGTCATGACCCGCAGCGGGACCGGTCAGTCGCATTTCGGTCTTGGCGGTGATGCGGCGGTTCATCGCGCCGTCCAGAACGGGCTGCCATTTGCCGTCGACCTTGCGGATCTCGATCACGGTGCCACCATGGGCGCCATGGCTGCCAGACGTGCGGCCAGTTCCTCCACGACCGGCACGGACCGGTATGCGGCGGTGACGTAGAACGGCAATTCCCGCATCTGTTTTATGGCGGCCTCGATCAGCTCTTCCTCGCTAAAGCCAAGGGAGGTGCAATAGAACGTCGAGGCGCCCTCGATATAGTCCTTTCCCCGCTCATCATAGACGAAGACGCCCTTGCCGCGGACAATGCGTAGAGGCTCACGTTCCCGATTGTCGGGTAGGTTGGTAAAGCCAAAGACCACCGTTGGATCAATCTGGTTTCCCAGCGAATTCGCCATGATAGACATGCCTGATCCCTTCAAATGAATTGTAACTTGTAACGCTGGATAGCCACTGCCAAATAACACAGCGGATGCCATTTAATGCCGATTGTGGATGCAGATCTGGTTTTTCACTACGACATTTTAGCAAAGATCAAACAAAATAATTCAATCTCTGATGTCCAACATGAATGCGGCCTGACGTATACCTGGCCGATCGCCACCTAGCAGGAAACATGCCCGTCCGGTGTGTTGCTTGAGCCGTGATTGTCAGAGAAACGTTCGTGCCGCCGCAAGAAACTCATCCGGCTTATCAAGTGGCACCGAATGACCCGCGCCCGCCACCTCCACAAGCCGGCAGTCAGGCACAGTTTCGCAAAAACGTTTCGCGATGTCCCGGTCCAGAATATCGCTTAATGCTCCTCGAATCAGCAGCGTGGGTACCGCGATGTTGGCGACCCTTGACCACCCCTCATCCGGGTCCAACCGATCACGTGGCATATTAGGATCACGCAAAGCACGATCATAGCTATAGGTCCAAGCGCCATCTTCCATCAACATCATGGAGTTCACCGCTCGTTCCCTGACCATATCTTCTGGTGCTATTGGACTATCCTCCAAAGCACGCTGCACAGCCTCCTCCACGCTGGCAAAGCGATCATCTCTCGCCGCATTGGCATAAACGCGGCTCAGCCCTGCCGCAGCGATTTCCGGTGCGATATCGACAATGACCAGACGCTCCAGCTCTTCCGGGCACTCGCTCGCATAGGCGAGACTAACATTCCCGCCCATGGACAGGCCCAGCAGGGAGAAACGCTCAAGCCGCACGGCTGCGACAAAGGCCTTTAGATCCTCGACCATCTCCAACGTGCCGTAATGAGGTGGGTCTGCCCAGTCCGTTTCTCCGTGACCGCGCTGATCTAGCACCAGAACCCGGTATTTATCGCTTATCCCGTGGGCGAACCGATCCCAACTGCGAGCATGACCGGTATAACCGTGCAGTAAGACAAGCACCGGTGCTCCGGCTCCCGGTCCGGCCCAATCCCGGTAGTGAAACCGCATGCTGCGCAATTCCACCATTTCATCCCGCACGGTCATCATGGATATTACCTCTACTCCTTTCGGCACGGGCGTGCCGTAATCCGCCACTGCCGCCCAGCCACACATTCTGCCCCAGAGTCTTAATCCATAAAAGCATCAGATATTTGCGGATTTTATTTAGTAATACGGCCGAGGCTGCATTGAAACTTGGAGATTGTGACAATATTTGGAGTGAATTGCGTTTTACCCCAATTTATTTGAGCCACCGGGGCAAACTGGCGGCACATGAATCAATATCTTTCGGAGCCTAATCCTCAAACCTGCCGTTGCACCATCATCTTTTTGATTTCTGCAATCGCCTTGGCCGGGTTCAGGCTTTTGGGACAGGTATTGGTGCAGTTCATAATGGTGTGGCAACGGTACAGCCTGAACGGATCTTCCAAAGCGTCCAACCGCTCGCCTTGGCTTTCGTCACGGCTATCGATAAGCCAACGATAGGCTTGCAACAGGATCGCTGGACCCAGATAACGATCGCTATTCCACCAATAGCTGGGGCAGGAGGTAGAACAACAGGCGCACAGAATGCATTCGTACAAGCCATCGATCAGTTTGCGCTCCTCTTCTGACTGCAGACGCTCCGAATCCGGCGGCGCCGGTGACTGTGTTTCTAGCCACGGCTTGATAGAAGCATACTGGGCATAAAAATTGGTCAAGTCGCCCACCAAGTCCTTTATCACCTCTAAATGCGGCAAGGGATAGACCTTCACATCCCCTTTTACGTCCTCGCAATCCTTCGTACACGCCAGCGTGTTGGTACCATCAATGTTCATAGCGCACGAGCCGCAGATACCCTCGCGACAAGAACGGCGGAAGGTCAGGGTGGGATCGACCTCGTTCTTAATTTTGATCAAGGCATCCAAGACCATCGGTCCGCATTCATCCATGTCCAATTCGTAGGTGTCCATGCGGGGATTTTCACCACTGTCGGGGTCATAGCGGTAGACCTGGAACTTACGCAAGTTCTTGGCGCCCGCGGCTGCCTGGTGGGTTCTGCCGCCCTTGACTTTTGAATTGGCGGGAAGGTTGAACTCGACCATATTCGTATCCTCAGTAAACGCGAGCCTTCGGCTC
>CAXGCE010000450.1:0-2599 GCA_964007795.1 uncultured Alphaproteobacteria bacterium
ATTAAAACTAAGGATTAGGCGTTGGCTTCGCTAATGAAAGTTATGCATGGAGGGTATGCGTCACACGCATAGCTGTGTAGAGCTTAGAACTGCCATTTCCGAACTTGCTCCTCAAGAAAGTCCCGGAAAACACCAATTCTTTTAGTGTTTCGCAATTCTTCGGGGTAGACGAAATAAGCATCAGTCGTAGGCCCATCAATTTCCGGTAGAATGCGTTGTAAGGGCCGATCGGGGGTAATCATATAGTCAGGGAGTGAGCCGATACCGACGCCACTTTCAATCGCCAGTAACAGGCCATAGATGTTGTTTACTTGTAATATGGTTGCCCGCGGCCGGTTATGGGACTTAACCCCTATAGTTCGGGGCCAATTAACGTTACGCAAGGTTGCGGGGGCATGATCGCCGTAAGCAATCAAAGGGCAATCGTCCAGATCATCCACATCGCGAGGGGCGCCATACTTCTCAATGTAAATTTTCGAGGCGTACAAGTGCGAATGTGCCGTGAAAAGGCGTTTCTTGATCAGGTTCGTTTGCCTTGGCTCTGTGATGCGGATGGCCACGTCCGCATCGCGCATGCCCAGATCTAATTCCCTATCATCGCAGATAATTGAGAGGCGAATATCGGGGTATAATTCAAGGAATTCATGGGTGCGTGGGGTCAACCAGGTTGAACCAATTCCCACGGTGGTCGTTATACGCAAATCGCCGGAAGGGATGTTTTTACTGTCGGCAAGTCGAGCGCGCACCGCGGCCAGTTTATCAAACACTTCGTGGGCAGATTGATACAGCAGGTCGCCATGTTCTGTCGGCTCCAATCCGCGAGCATGGCGGTGAAATAGCTGTACGCCCAGCTCCTCCTCTAACGCTGAAATTTGCCGGCTGACAGCGGATTGGCTGAGATTTAGATTTTCGCCCGCATGGGTGAAGCTGCCGGCCAGGGCAACGGTATGAAATACCCGCAACTTGTCCCAATCCATGGTTTATTCGGCCGCCTCGGCCGCCCCATCCTCAAGCGCCGCAAGGTAGCGTTCCACTTCCAAAGCCGCCATGCAACCGGTTCCGGCCGCGGTTACCGCTTGACGGTAAATTTTGTCCTGTACATCGCCCGCCGCGAATACGCCGGCGACCTCTGTTGCTGTGCTGTCCGGCGCGGTAAAAAGATATCCTTCATCGTCCATGGCCAGCTTGCCCTTAAACAACTCCGTCTGCGGTACGTGTCCAATGGCGACGAATACGCCGTCCACAGCCATCTCATTGATTTCAGCCGTCTTTACATTTTTTACCTTGACGCCGGTGACACTGGGCGGCGTGTCTTCACCCACGACCTCATTTAGGACGTGGTCCCAAAGAACTGTAATCTTATCATGACGCAACAAGCGCTCTTGCAAAATTTTCTCTGCACGTAAGCTATCCCGGCGGTGGATCAAGGTTACTCTCGAGGCGAAATTGGTAAGATACAGGGCTTCCTCAGCCGCGGTGTTGCCGCCGCCAATGACGCAAACGGGTTTGCCCCTATAGAAGAAGCCATCGCAGGTGGCGCAGGCGGATACGCCGAAGCCCTGAAATTTCTGTTCGCTTTCCAGGCCCAGCCATCGCGCCTGTGCGCCGGTGGCGATGACTAAGGCGTCGGCGGTGTAGGTATCGCCGCTATCCCCAGTGCAGATAAATGGGCGAGCAGTAAGATCCAGGTCGATGATAATGTCGTTGATGACAATTGTGTCCACCGAGCGGGCCTGCTCCTCAAACTGTTGCATCAGCCACGGTCCCTGAACCACCTCGGCAAAGCCAGGGTAATTTTCCACATCCGTCGTTATGGTCATCTGCCCGCCGGGTTGGAGGCCGTGAATCATGATCGGCTGTAAACCGGCGCGTGCTGAATAAATTGCGGCGGTACATCCTGCCGGGCCGGAACCCAAAATAATGACACGGCTATGATGGCTTTGCGGCATGGCGCACTCCTTACGCTAACAATTCAAAATGACAAATGGTCGAGGGCAACTTCCCACGGTATGTATATGGCTAATCCGTCCGCTTCAAGTTAGGGTGGAGTAGGGCTTTTTTTCTCAGTAACTTTTGGATACGTCTGGCAACCTTAGCCGTGTCATTGGCCGGTCGATAACGCCAATGCTCCAAATGTCCCTGAAATGGCCGCGTGTAACCGGCTGCCTGCATACTGCCGTGGAATTCTTTGAATTTTCTGTTACCTCCGTCCAGGTGAACAACATGCACCGGTTTGCCGGTGGCGCAGGCTTCGGTGACCATGTTGACCGAATCGCAAGTAACTATGATGCTGTCTGCCAGACCTAAATAACCGAAGTAAGGGTTGTCGCCTTCGAAATTCCAGACCTGTGCCGGTAGACCTTCCAAGGCCTGGTGCAAGGCCTGAATATTTTCATCACCTGTGCGGCGCGAGGGAGTGACTACGAGACCAACACCAAGATCCCGGCAGAGCTTTCTCAACTGGCCGGTGAAAGTCGTCATAATCTGTGGGGTTAAACGAAAACAGGCGTTGCTGCCTCCGATCAAAACCGCCACCAGGGGGCGCGGCAAATGGGATAATGAGGGGGCTAACTGGTTCGCCGCCTCTGTAAGGCGCTGG
>CAXGCE010000451.1:0-2592 GCA_964007795.1 uncultured Alphaproteobacteria bacterium
GTATCAACGCCCACTGCCGTAGCACGATAGGACAACACGCCTTCCAGATTGATAGCGCCAGCTGTGACAGGTGCCCCTTCGAATTTTTTGACCGGACGCGCTTCACCGGTCAGCATGCTTTCGTCAACACCGCCACTCCCTTCGGTTACCAAACCATCGACGGCGATGCGTTCGCCGGAACGAACTCGCAAAAGATCGCCGACCTTTACGTCAGCTATGGGTACTTCGGTCTCTTCGCCATTCTGCAACAGATGGGCCCGGTCCGGCTGCTGTGTCATCAGCGCCCAGATCGCCGCCGCCGCCTTACCCTTGGCCTTCCTTTCCAGCCATTTTCCCAACAGCACCAAGGTGATAACCGTCGCCGCACCTTCCAAATACAAGTGCTCCTGAAAGCCGGCCCACCATAAATAAGCGCTGTAGCCATAGGCCGCCGTGGTGCCGAGTGCTACCAGTTGATCCATATTGCCGGATAGGACGCGTAACGCCCTGTAGCCAGACATATAGAACCGCCAGCCAAAAAGAAATTGCACAGGCGTGGCTAAGGCAAACTGCATCAAAGGCTCCAGACTATAGCCATAACCAGCCCAGCCCGTAACCATTTGGCCCACCAGGGGCAAGGTCATCAGGGCAGATGCAGCAACTAGCCAGCCATGGCGCTGAGCATTCGATCTATCATCTTCGACGGCAGCGCCTGCCTCCAACGGCGTGGCTTCGTAACCCGCCGCGGTGACCGCTACCTGAAGAGCCTTTAAATCACCGCCCAAACGTAAATCGACAATTGCCTGTTCGCTTGCCAAATTAACGACAACATTTTGGACTCCGTCTACTGCATTCAAGGCGCCACTCACCCCGGCCGCGCATCCGGCGCAGGTCATACCACCAATGGCCAGGCGAACCCGCTCAACAGTTTCTTCGTCGCCTGTCGCGTTTCGCGAAAGTGACGCAGTTGTGATGGTGATAGGATTGTTCATACTTAATAGATAAAGCTTCCTCTTACTAGAAGGTCAAGGTACGGAGCGTAAATTATTGGTCGCTGGCAAAGTAGCCTTGACGTCACTAAAAAGGCGCGGTTTGTTGTGCCGTAGTTCAAAAAAGGGCCGCAGCCCATACCAAGGTTGGAGATGCCGTGATGGCGGATCAGGAACCGAATTTTAAAGCGTTAATTGCCCTCGTTGCGGATGGCAATTCGTTGAATGTGGAGCAAGCACGCACAGCCTTCGACATCATGATGTCGGGAAACGCTACGCCATCACAAATGGGTGCCTTTTTGATGGCCTTGCGGGTACGCGGGGAAAGCGTGGACGAGATTACCGGCGGCGTTATGGTGATGCGTGAACGTATGACGAAACTGAACCCGCCGTCCGACGCCATGGACATTGTCGGCACAGGAGGCGATGGCACGGGCACATTGAATATCTCAACGGCGGCAACCTTTGTTGTAGCGGGCTGCGGCGTACCCATCGCCAAGCATGGCAATCGGGCTGCTTCTTCAAAATCGGGCACCACAGATGTGCAAAGTGCGTTAGGCATCAACGTGGATGCGGATTTCTCTATTCTACAAGCGGCATTGGACGAGGTGGGCCTATGCTTCATGTCGGCCCAGCGCCACCACGGCGCCATGCGCAACGTAGGTCCCACGCGAGTAGAGATGGGCACACGCACGATCTTCAACATCCTGGGTCCGATGTCCAATCCGGCTGGCGTGAAACGACAGTTGATCGGGGTTTTCAGCCGGGATTGGATTCGACCCATGGCGGAAGCCTTGAAAACACTCGGATCTGAAAAAGTCTGGGTGGTGCACGGTTCCGACGGCACCGACGAAATAACCTCAACAGGGCCTACCTATATCGCGGCCTTAGAAAATGGAGCAATATCAGAATTCGAGATATCCCCTGATCAGGCGGGCATTCCCGTTGCCACCCTGGCTGATCTGAAAGGTGGCGAGATAGAAGAGAACGCAGCAGCCCTGACTGCCCTGTTGAACGGTGCCCCGGGATCATATCGGGACGTGGTGCTGTTCAACGCAGCAGCCGCCCTGATGATTGCCGGCAAGGCTGCAGATTTCTCGAACGGCGTGGAGTTGGCAGCCCGGTCTATCGACGATGGTCATGCCAAAGAGAAACTGCAACAACTGGTAGAGATCACCAACCGCCCGGCCCCAACGGTAGCTTAGGGAGACTCCGGTGAGCGATATTCTCGACCGAATCTGTGCAGACAAGCGCGAGCATATTAAAGCACGGCAGATATCTCTGCCCTTGGTCGAGGTTGAAGCGGCGGCCCGGACGGCCTTGCCAGCGCGCGGTTTTGCGAACGCTCTACGACACGCCGTCGAGTCCGGGGGCTTCGGCCTAATCGCTGAGATCAAGAAGGCCTCGCCATCAAAGGGCCAAATCCGTGCGGATTTTGATCCCGCCGCCTTGGCCCAGGCGTACCAGCGCGGCGGCGCAAGCTGCTTATCGGTTCTCACGGACGTTCCTTATTTTCAAGGTCATGACGATTTCCTCGTCCAGGCGCGGGCCGCGGTGGATCTGCCCGCCCTACGCAAAGATTTCATGTTAGAACCATATCAGGTAGCTGAGGCGCGTGCCTTAG
>CAXGCE010000452.1:0-2588 GCA_964007795.1 uncultured Alphaproteobacteria bacterium
TGCACTGGTTTTCCCAGGTCAAAATTTAGAGGCAGATACCCAGGTGGATTTTGCCAAACGATTTGGTAACCTTGAAACCCTCAACCCGGATGGAAAACCAACGGCCGTAGCGATTACCAACAAAAAAGACGATGGCTCAGTGCTTAAGTCTGATGATTTCCGGTACAAAACACTTCGGGGGAATGAAGGCTGGCATACGGACAGTTCGTATATGCCGCTAGCTGCCAAAGCCTCCATATTGTATGCGCAGGTCGTTCCTCCTGAAGGCGGCGAGACCGAAGTAGCCGACATGAGAGCAGCCTATAAAGAGCTAAGCCAAGACATGAAAGATAAAATAAGTAATCTTGAGGCGTATCACTCTCTCTACCAGTCCCAAGCCAAGATTGGCTACGAAATCAAGACAGGATCCGCTTACGGGTACCATACCAAGGGTGCGCCGCGTCGACCTCTCGTCAAGGTGCATCCCGTTACCGGACGTAAATCGCTATTCGTGGGCCGCCATGCGTATGAAATAGTTGGCATGGATAAAGAGGAAGGCCAAAAACTTCTGGATGAACTGGTAAATTTCGCCTGCCAAGAACCTCGAACATATAGCCATAAATGGGAAGCAGGCGATGTGTTGATGTGGGATAATTGCGCAGTCCAACATCTAGCCATTCACGACTACAAACTGCCGCTACGGCGTATGATGTGGCGCATCACTGTCGGCTATACCGATGTCTACGAATGACCTGACATTTAGAAACTCAGAATGCTCGGCCTTTCGCAGTGAGACAAATTGTCACCTGATGCATTCTGCCTTCTTGAGAGTAACGACGTCACCTTATCTTCACCGAACACAAAGCCTATCTTCACATCTAAGCACGGTAAGATGATCTCTCTAAGGGGGCTGTAAATCCAACCATCATTATTTTAAATAGTGGAGAATGACTATACTGCTAATATTACTACGCCTAACCATATGAAACAGATTACCACCATTTAGAAATTGGATACTTAAATGCCCAACTCTATTCTTTTGGAAGTCTTTACCGATTACGTTTGACCGTGGTGTTATCTCAGTACCGGGCGTATTGAAAAACTAAAACGGAAATTTAATATCGAGGCAAAATGGGTGCATTTCCCCCTGCATCCCGAAACCCCCCAGGAAGGCCGCAGCCTGGAAGAGTTGTTCGCGGGCAGGAACGTGGACATGGAAGCCATGTATACCCGCATGAAAGGGTTGATGGATGAGGAAGGGCTGCCCTATGGCAAGCGCAGCCATACCTATAACAGCCGCCTGGCCCAGGAACTGGGGAAATGGGCTGATACCCAACCGGGCGGTGAGGCCATTCATGACGCGCTCTACCGGGCCTATTTCGTAGACGCGGTCAATGTCGGCGATGTGGATGCGCTGCTGACGATTGCCGGCGATGTTGGTCTGGATGTCTATGCGGCGCGGGAGGTTTTGCAAAGCCGCAGTTTCTCCGACGCGGTGGATGCGGATTGGGACCTATCCCGGCGCTACGGGGTTACCGGCGTGCCCACTTTTGTCGCCGCCCAAAAAGCCGTGGTCGGCGCGCAACCATACGAAGTGCTAGAAAATTTGCTGCAGGAAGCCGGCGCCGAACTTAATAGCTAATGACAACGTGACGCTATATTGAATTACGATCTAGCTGGAGGATCCAGATATGCATGAAAAATTCATGGCTCGGGCTATGGAGCTTGCCAGGGAAAGCGTTGATACGCCGGGCACCCTGCCTTACGGCGCGGTTGTGGTTAAGGATGGCGAGATTATTGGCGAGGGTTTAAACCGGGCCGACGGCACCTTTGATCCAATCTCTCATGGCGAGGTTAATGCTATTCGTGATGCCTGCCGACGACTATCGGTCACCAACCTAGGCGGCGCTGATATGTACACCACTGGAGAGCCGTGTTCCATGTGCGTGGCGATAATGTACCAGGCCGGGATCACGCGCATGTTTTACGCAGGGGCCGCTTCGGACAGCGCGGCATTTTTTGGCCGTCTCGCGGCGCATGACCCGAAATGGGCTCGCAAAATGACCAATCAGGAATTACGGGAACAGGTTGGCCTGCCCATCGATCAGCGGAGCATGCCCGCCGAGCAAATGATGGTCGAGGATATTGTCGAGATTTTCAACGCCTTCGTCGCCAAACATACCTAGCAACCCGCCCAGCCGCAATCGTTCCAGGGGCGGACGTTCGTCTTGCCTTGCGCGGAGACTTTGGCCTTGCGGTCACGGATACAGCCTTAGAGCCGATTGATGAGCGTCGCGACATACGCGGCGCCATACCCGTTATCAATATTGACCGCGACAATACCAGGAGCACAGTTAGATAAGGCTACAGCGAGAGCCGTCTCTCCATCTCTTGCCGCACCGTACCCAACCGATGTTGGCACAGCAATTATAGTGCCAGGTAACAAACCTCCAATAACTCCAAAAAGGGCTCCATCCATTCCAGCGACTACAATAACTACTGGATAAGTGCGCAACTCAGACTCTTTTCCCAAGATCCGCCATAGACCTGCGACGCCCAAATCATCGAAACTGACAGACGACTCGCCAGAGTGGCGAAGAGTGCGAGCG
>CAXGCE010000453.1:0-2585 GCA_964007795.1 uncultured Alphaproteobacteria bacterium
CTGAGGACCGGGTAAAATTTTTCAAATTGGCATGGGATGCGGTCGGATCCGAGTTCGCGTCACGCCATACCCAATATGAAATGTTCTACGCTGGCGCCACTTTTGTGACCAAGAATCACAGTTATCGAACCTATGACTGGGATGAGAGCAAGGCTCTGGTCGACCAGATCCTGAACAACTATTCCCTATCCGACGAAACCTAAGAATGGAGCAAGCACCATGGCCGTGACTAAGGAACACAAGGAATTCTTCCCCGTCAATTTCGACGACGGTTGGGCCACACCACCCGGTTATCCAGAAGGAATACAGCAGAAGATATTAGCTGGCATGCTGGATGAAGAAAACAACCGAGGCAGCCGAACCCGACTTCTGCGATTTCAGCCTGGTGTTTACACTACGGTACCCTTCGTACATGAGCATTGGGAGGAAGTTTATCTGGTCTCCGGTGACCTCACCGTGGGCAATGACGAGAACGGCCAGGGTGGTGAACCCTTCCAGGCCAACACCTATGCCTGCCGGCCGCCCGGCGCACCCCACGGACCGTTCAAATCGGAAAGTGGCTGCGTTTTGTTCGAAATTCATTATTTCGACCCCGCATAAGCTGAAGCGATCAAGTAGATGATGTAACGGAGGCGATGAGAAATCCATCACGTAAAACAGACGCCGGGTTGGTAGAATACGGAGGCAGAAAGTTCTTACGAATGTCACCGCCGGTAGCGACCTACCGAAAGGTACCAAAATGCCCGTAGAGATGATCGGATGGGTCGCCCCCCGCGTAAGTTCGGAAATCATCGCGCCAGCCGGGCCACCATTCAATACTGACGTCATCACAGAATCGGCCAAGTTACACGAGGCAGCCGATTTCGATCGGGTTTTAGTCGGCTATTTTTCCGGCGCACCTGACGGTTTCATGATCACTGCTCATGCCGCAGCACAGACAGAACGCCTGGCTTTTCTGTTGGCCCACCGGCCCGGCTTCATATCCCCCACCCTAGCGGCACGAAAACTAGCTACTCTTGATCAGTTGAGTAATGGGCGTCTGGCCGTACATCTGATTGCAGGGGGCAACGATGTGGATCAAGCGAAAGACGGTGATTTTCTTGATCACGATGACCGTTACCTTCGGCTTGACGAATATGCCGGGATCCTCCGGCGAAATTGGACAGAAACGGCACCATTCGACCACGATGGCCAGTTCTATCGCCTGAAAGGGGCCCAAGCGGATATACGCTGCCGACAGTTGCCGCATATCCCCGTCTATGGCGGTGGCGGTTCGGATGCGGCAATTGCTGCTTTGACGCCGCATCTGGACGTCTTCATGTTGTGGGGAGAACCGCTAGCGGACACAGCGGCATTTATGGCCCGCGTCCACAAAGCCGCAGCGAGCCGCGGCCGAACACCCACATTCAGTCTTTCGACCCGGCCCATCCTGGCGAAAACCGACGACAAGGCATGGGACCGTGCTCATGATATTCTAGCGCAAATAGAGCGGAGCAGTCAGAAGCTTGGACAGCGGGAAAATATCGGTTCTCTGCGCCTGTTAGCTGCGGCGGAGACAGGGGAACTGCACGACAGCTGCCTTTGGATGAAGTTGGCCCAGGCGACAGGCGCTCAGGGAAATTCTACTGCTTTGGTCGGTGCACCTGATACTGTCGCTAAGGCGATGGTCGAATATTACAAACTAGGCGCGACCAGTCTGCTAGTTCGCGGTTATGATCCACTGCCAGATGCCCAGCAATATGGCGCTGAGTTAATACCGTTGGTGCGCAAACTTGTCGCAGAGGTCGATGCGGCGGCATAAACAATTGATATTGCGGCTTGCACAGCCTCGAAGGGCGCTACGCCCCACAGCATTTTTTGTGCTTTTTTCCTGAACCACACGGGCACGGCTCGTTGCGGCCGACCTTTTGCAGGCGGACCGTGGGGGCCTTTGGGTTCATTTCGCAACCTGAAAAGACCCATCGGCCGTCCTCGCGCGTGAAAAATGACAATTCATGATGAGACACCGTCTGACCGCCTGAGCGATATCGGGCCACGAATTCCACTTCTCCGGTTTCATCCCCCTTTTCACCTCGCCGAGTTTTTCGAATTTCCAAGCCCAGCCATTTGGTATCGGCGAAGGCTTGCTGCGCCTCTTTCCGGTCATAATCGGCGCGTTGTTCCGTCGACAAAGTGGCCAGAAGATGATCAACCTCACCCAACACGTGCGCACTGTAGCGCGAGCGCATGGTCGCCTCTGCGGTGGGCGCCGGCGCGCCATCAATATAGGGGCTGCAGCAATCTCCAAATTGTTTGCCTGAACCACACGGACATTCGTTCATGGAATTGGTTTCTTTCAAAAAACATCCAAAACAGCCACAATCTAAAGCGATACGTTTTCATTATCCAAGCACCATTTTCCGGGAAGCATGAATATACTCCTCCCACATTGCGCGATTAGATTTTTACACAAACATTGACAGCGGCACCGCCAAACCCATAACTCTTATCAAGGAAATCGTCATCAATGCGGAAAGCAAGAAATAATGACATCGTCGATCCGTATTGACCCCAAGACCGGGTCAAAATCATTTAGCACGCGAGCA
>CAXGCE010000454.1:0-2579 GCA_964007795.1 uncultured Alphaproteobacteria bacterium
TCTACCAAGTTTTGCCTGCGCTTCGTTTGTTTGATTTCCTCAACCCGATCCAACACCCCATCCAAATCGCCGTATTCATTGATCAGCAGGGCCGCTGTCTTGACGCCAATCCCCGGCACACCCGGCACATTGTCTGTGGAATCGCCGCACAGGGCCTGCACGTCGACAACCCTGTCTGGGCCAACGCCGAACTTCTCTTCCACCTGTTTGGGACCGATCCGGCGTTGTTTCATGGGGTCATGCATAACCACCCCATCGCCTACCAGTTGCATCAAATCCTTGTCGGAACTAACAATGGTGACCGACATGCCAGACTCCCGCGCCTGGCGGGCGTACGTTGCTATGATGTCGTCCGCCTCGAAGCCGGGCATCTCGATGGTGGCAAGATTGAAGGCCTGGCTGGCCTGCTTCACCAGCGGAAACTGTGGCCGCAGGTCCTCAGGTGGTGGTGGCCGATGCGCCTTATATTCGGGATAAATGTCGTTGCGGAAAGTCTTGCGCGCCGCATCGAAGATCACCGCAAAATAATCCGCCTCGCCGCTTTCGCGCACATCATCCACAAGCTTAGAAAGCATATTGCAGAAACCAGAAACCGCACCGACAGGCAGCCCATCGCTCTTCCGCGTTAACGGCGGCAGGGCGTGATATGCACGAAATATGTAGGCCGATCCATCGACCAGAAAAAGATGACGGGAGCCATCTGTGGCCGCCGCGGTTTCGGTTTTGGTGTGGCTTTCATCTTTGTTCATGGAAATACTATGCCATGGGCTGCGCCAAGGTGGAATGACCGCATTTGGCCTAGCGCACTTCAAGCTTGGTCAGAAGGCCAAGACCAATCGCAACCAATATGGAGAAAGATCCAAAAATACTGCAAAATAGCGGTTTCTTAATCAATCCTTTCCAACGTGCCTAACAGTCCGATAGGTGCCAGGCGAAAAAACTACATCAACTGTTTCCAACCTGGTTGGTGTTGCTGAAGCGTATTCCCTCATCCTCCGGCACTGCCCTATGCGAGCGCGTTGCGGTGACAAAGCCGCGGCTCCCTAATTATGCTTCAAGCCCAAAATTCAAGAAAACTGTAAAACCATGCCGTCATAGGCCGGTTCAACCCCAGAAGGCAGCTCCGAGCACAGGGTGGCATAATCCATATCCCAGGTCATATGGGTCAGCACAGCACGTTTGGGCTGCAATTCCGCGATCCATTCCAAAGTTTGTTCCAAATGCGTATGCGTAGGATGGGGTTTCGGCCGCAAGGCATCGACGATCCACACATCCAATTCCCGCAATTTCTCGAAGGATTCGGCCGGAAAATCGTTCAAGTCAGTGGAATAGGCCATGTTGCCAAAGCGAAAACCAAGACTGTCCATGCCACCATGTATCTGCCTGAAGGGCTCGATGTTAATATCTCCAACTCGGAAGGATCCATCAATCAAATGGGCTGTGGCAATTGGGGGATAATTCCGGGCGGAGGCAAAAATGTAGCCGAACCTTTGCGTGATGCTTTGCATCGTGTCAGCGCCGCCATATACAGGAATTCGACCGCCCTGCAAAACCATGAACCCACGCAAATCATCAATGCCATTCACATGGTCGGCGTGATCGTGTGTGTAAAGGGCAGCATCCAAGTGCATTAGGTTGGCGGCCAGACACTGCTCCCGCAGGTCCGGAGTGGTGTCAACGACCAGACTAGTTGTATCGCTTTGTACAAGGATTGAGGATCGCAGGCGCCGGTTCCGGGGTTCCGTTGGATCACAAACGCCCCAAACGTTGCCTATCCGGGGAACCCCGCCAGATGTGCCACAGCCCAATATCGTTACCTGCATAAAAACACTCCAAACCACCCACGCCCCAAAGAGTGGACACCCGATCAAAAAAACTGGCAACATTCCAACACTATGCCATTGTCCAGGCGCGGGGTGAAATGAAGATGACTGCCTACCAATTAGAATCTATTTGAAAAGATATAAGCCAAATTTTAGAATAATTTGCGACATGCCACACATTTATTGTTCGCTGCATTCGCCTTGCCAAGCTGTAATGAACCACCGTATAGGAAAGCTTTAAACAACAACGCTGTGGAGACTGAATTTGGGTAATTTTCATGACAAGCCGGTCTTGGGTGTCATTGGCGGCAGCGGCATCTACGAAATCGACGGACTTGAAAACGTGGAATGGCGCAAAGTGGAAAGCCCATGGGGGGAGGCTTCCGACGAGTTGTTGTTTGGCAGTCTGGAGGGAGTCCAGATGGTTTTTCTGCCCCGGCACGGACGGGGGCACCGCTTGAGTCCTTCCAGCATCAATTACCGCGCCAACATTGACGCCCTCAAACGCGCTGGTGTCACGGACCTCATTTCACTTTCAGCGGTCGGCTCGTTTCGTGACGAGCTTGCGCCGGGACATTTTGTCATTGTGGACCAGTTCATTGACCGTACCTTTGCGCGGGAAAAGAGTTTTTTCGGAACCGGACTGGTGGCCCATGTTTCCGTAGCGCACCCGACCAATTCCCGTCTCGCCGACTGGTGCGAGGAGGCTTGCCGGAGCGAGGGCATCACGGTGCATCGCGGGGGCCCCTACCTGGC
>CAXGCE010000455.1:0-2575 GCA_964007795.1 uncultured Alphaproteobacteria bacterium
CAGACTGGAATACTGGCGAAGCTGAGAGAGACGAAATCATGGCGTGGGATCTGGAAGACCTCTTCGATCTGCTCAATGAGCGCCTCAAGTTGTACGCCGCCGGGAATACGATTGATAGCGAACGCAAATGGCATGGCGGGATTCGACCGTTCCAGACCACGCAGCTTTCGAAGCGCCCGCATATCCTGCACATGGAAAACGTTCTGTCGCGAGCCGAGTGCGACAGCGTCATCGCCGCCGCGGGCGAGGTCATCTCCCACATGGGCGCTCGTCCAGCAACCGATTTGAAAGGCCTGATGAAAGAAAAACTGGTCTGAACGTTCCAGACTGGACATTCCCCGTTAGGATTGGCATTTAGCCGACCACGACCCCGCCGACTGTCCATATTGTACTGCCTAGTACCGTAGACAAGGATTTTATTATGCGTGATCTGCAACTCCCCGGTCGTTCCGCAATCCATTCACGGAACGGCGTGGCAGCGACATCCCACCCCCTCAGCACATTAGCAGCGATAGATGTGCTGCGCCGTGGCGGCAACGCGGTGGATGCTGCTGTGACTGCTTGTGCCGTACAATGCGTGGTAGAGCCCATGTCCACGGGCATCGGTGGCGACTGTTTCGCTCTTTACGCCCCCGGCGGTGGCCCAGATGTCATTGGGTTAAACGCATCTGGTTGGGCCCCCAAGGGGCTGACCGCCCAACACCTGCTGGACCAAGGCATCGACAGTATCCCTATCACGTCACCGCATGCAGCGTCGGTCGCCGGTGCCATTGACGGCTGGGATATGATTTTGAGCGACTATGGCACCATCGATCTAGACCAAGCCCTACAGCCCGCGATCGATTATGCCGCGAATGGCTATGCTATCACCCCGCGTGTGGCAGTGGATTGGAACCGCAATGTGGCCAAACTGGCAGCCAATCCTTCATCTGCCGCCAAATATCTAAAGGATGGACGTGCGCCTAAGGCCGGAGAGGTCTGGCGTTTGCCGGAATTGGCCGAGACTTTGCGGACCGTAGCTGCCAAGGGACGCGAAGGCTTCTACGAAGGTTGGGTGGCAGAGGACATCGTGGAATTTCTCGTTAGCCTAGGTGGCTGTCATGCCCTGGATGACTTCGCCGAGATGCACGGGGAATGGGTGACGCCGATCTCCACGGATTACCGTGGCTATACGATTTATCAGATCCCACCGAACGGTCAGGGGATAACCGCATTGATGATGCTGAATATCCTGCAGGATTATGATTTGGCCGACATGGACCCTAACGGCGTGGAACGCCTGCACCTAGAGACGGAAGCATCCCGCATAGCCTTTGCGGTGCGGGACAAATTCGTCGCCGACCAGCGCCAGGCAGATGTGCCGGTAGAACATATGTTATCGGCGGAATTCGCGGCCGAAATGCGGGCGCAAATTAAGGCGGACAGAGCCATTGAGGCGCCAGAAGCAACGGGTCCCGTTTATCGCGATACCATCTATTTGACTGTGGTAGACAAGGACCGAAATGCCTGCTCCTTCATCAACTCGCTCTACATGCCATTCGGCACAGGCCTGGCTTCACCAAAATCCGGTGTCTTGCTACAGAACAGAGGAGCCGGCTTCGTCGTGGATCCGGATCATCCCAATAACGTCGCCCCGCGAAAACGGCCTCTACACACCATCATCCCAGGCATGTGCCTTCGAGACGGCAAAGTCGCTTACTGCTATGGCGTCATGGGCGGTGGCTATCAGCCCGTGGGGCATACCCATCTGCTAACAAATTTGATCGATTTCTCCATGGACCCACAGGAAGCCATGGACAGCCCACGGGTTTTTCATGTGGAGGGCCGCCTGGATGTAGAACGGGGCCTGGGTGACGACGTCATAGCCGGGCTGGAAGCCCTGGGACACAAGGTGGGCCGGCCTGAGATGCCATGGGGCGGCGGCCAACTAATTGAAATCGACTGGGAAAACGGCACCTTGGCCGGTGCCTCTGATCCTCGGAAGGACGGTTGTGCCATCGGTTATTAGTTATTTCTAATTGTGAAAATTCTATACACAATACGCCCTTTTTTTGCGTTCTTGAATTTGCGCATTTGCTAAACCGTTGCGTCTGGTTCCTGCCCAATAGGAAAATGATCCGCTCCATCCAGAACATGGATTAGAGCGCCATCTATTCGGTTCTGCAGATCTTCTGCCATATTCCAGGGTGCCAAATTTATTTTCCATTCCGTACAATAGAAATTTCGGAACATCGATGCGGCCCCAATGGCTAGGAGAAGGGCTGACCGTTGCATCCCACCTGGCGCTCCGGCTCGACGACTTATTTAATAATTAGATCGTAATTTGCCTTGAAACCATCGGGATTGTGGGTCTCAAAACCAGAACTGAAATACATGTCCTAAAACTTGTCGATTCAGGCACCCCTGTCCGGCGCCTTTGCCGCCCGCGTTGCGAGAATCGAAACAAATAATCCTGAAATTCGATGCCATGGCATCCATAACTATGCCCCAAATACTCTGGGGCAGACTTAGCCATCAAAAAAGCAAAGTCTCGCTGCTACCCTGGTCCGTGTAAAGTAGGCTGCCTGACTGCGAA
>CAXGCE010000456.1:0-2573 GCA_964007795.1 uncultured Alphaproteobacteria bacterium
CCATAGATATCCGCGTCCAGAATTCCCACTTTGAGACCCAAACGATTGAGGGCGATGGCCAGGTTCACGGTAACGGTGGATTTCCCAACGCCGCCCTTGCCGGAGGCGACGGCAACCACCGCATCGATACCTGATAAATCCATCTTTTGGGTTCCTTGGCTGCCGTGACGGCCGATCGTGGGCGGGCGTTGCTCGGACGGTGGCGGTGGAGCCTGTTCTGCGGTCAGGACGGCGGTGACCGACAGGGTGCCCGGCAAATCTGCCACCACCTGTTCGCAGGCCTTGCGCAAACTTTCCATTTCCGGAGCGCGTTCAGTATCAATTATTATTGAGAACATGACATTGCCGTCACGCACCACTAGGCCGTCGATCATGCCAAGGTCCACCACATTTCCGTCACGTGCCGGATCGCCTACGCGCCGCAATGCCTCTTGAACCTGATCTTCCGTTACCCGCGCCATCTGCAAACCCTCTTAAAAATTGCCCGACCAACTTAACGGCACATCCGTTGCGCCCGAGGCCGCAAGGTGTCATATAGCGTTTCAGGCGGCCATGGCAAAGTGCCTGGCTAAGTATTCTGAAGAATTTGAAGACTAATTTATGAAGCGGGGAATATTATGCCGTGGAACGATCAAGGCGATGGTAAAGGCAGCGGCGGCGGCGGTTGGCAAGGTGGTGGCCGTGGCCCATGGGGACAAGGCGGTGGCGGTGGCGGTGGACAGCCGCCAAACTTGGAAGAGCTACTGCGCAAGGGGCAGGACCGCTTTAAAGGCCTGCTGCCAGGCGGCAGTTGGGGCGGTAGAGGCATCCTTCTGGTAATTTTGGTATTACTGGTCGCCTGGGGTTTCACGGGCGTCTACCGGGTTGGTCCGGACGAGCAGGGCGTGGTCCTACGCTTTGGGAAATACGTGACGGACACAGCCCCGGGTCTTCACTATCACCTGCCGTCTCCCATTGAATCTGCACTTACGCCAAAAGTGACTCGTGTTAATCGAGTTGAGGTGGGGTTTCAAAGCTCCGGTGATTTTGGCCGCTCGTCGGCCCTGCGAAACCTGCCCGAAGAGAGCCTGATGCTGACTGGCGATGAGAACATAGTCGACATCAACTTTACGGTTTTATGGCAAATCAGTCATGCGGGCAAATTCCTGTTTAATATCCAGCGGCCCGAAAACACGGTTAAAGCGGTTGCGGAAAGTGTCATGCGCGAGGTTGTCGGTCGCTCAAAAATTGATGACGTACTAACCGAAGGCCGAAATGAAGTTGAACGGCAAACCTTGGACCTAATGCAAAAAACGCTGGATGAATACCAGGCGGGAATTGTGGTGACCCAGGTAAAACTGGCTAAGGCCGACCCACCATCAGCAGTGATTGATGCTTTCCGGGACGTGCAGGCAGCGCGCGCTGATGAGGAACGTCTGGTCAATGAGGCGCAGGCTTACGCAAACGACATTCTGCCCCGTGCCCGCGGCGAGGCGGAACGCATCCTACAGGAAGCCGCAGGTTACAAGGACCAGACCGTGGCTCAGGCCGAGGGCGAGGTTTCCCGCTATCTGGCCATTCAAAAAGAATACCGCCTAGCCCCGGATGTGACCCGAAAACGGCTTTATCTCGAAACCATGGAAGTAATCATGCAGGGCACAAACAAGATCGTCATCGATAACGAGGGCGGCAGCCAGGGCGTCCTGCCCTACCTGCCCCTACCCGAATTGCGAAAGCAATCAAACCGCAGCCGGGGAGAAAACTGATGAAACGGAGACTAGCAACAATTCTCGCCATCCTTCTGGTGATCTTGGGGATCCTCGCCTATAGCAGCGTGTTCTCCGTTCATGAAACCCGGCAGGCCCTTGTCCTGCAGTTTGGCAACCCCATCAGAACGGTCCAGGAATCGGGCCTAAATTTCAAGACACCATTTGTCCAGGACGTGAAATTCATGGAGAAACGCATCTTGGACTTTGATGCCCCGCCCGTCGAAGCCGTGGCGGCCGATAAGAAGCGGATTGTGGTGGACGCCTATGCCCGTTTCCGCATCAGCCAACCCTTGAAATTTTATCAAACCGTGAACAACGAGGTGACCGCCCGCAACCGCTTGGCCCCCATTATCAATTCGAGCATGCGGAACGTCATCGGTCGGGTGAAACTTGAAGTTCTGCTATCGGCCAAGCGCGATGAACTAATGCAGGAAATCCGCCGACTGGTGAACGACGAAGCCATCAAGCTGGGAATTGAAATTGTCGACGTTCGTATCAAGCGCGCTGATCTACCGGAAGCTAATAGCCAGGCGGTGTATGAGTTGATGCGTGCGGAACGAAAACGGATTGCCACGGAGATCCGGGCAGAAGGGGCCGAGCGTAGCCAGAAGATCACCGCTACCGCCGATCGGGAGCGTGTGGTGCTGCTGGCGGTTGCACAGAAGCAATCGGAAATTACTCGCGGCGAGGGTGACGCGCAACGCAACAATGTATTCGCAAACGCGTACAAAGAAGACCCGGAATTTTTTGGTTTCTATCGTTCACTGCAGGCCTACCGTACGGCGCTGCAATCAGGTGATACGACCATGGTGCTGTCGCCTAATA
>CAXGCE010000457.1:0-2570 GCA_964007795.1 uncultured Alphaproteobacteria bacterium
TAGAACCCTTGCCCTGAGCCAGCATGATGGGTGCTGCATGCTTGATGGCCAAAAACGGCCCAATGAGATTTATCCGCAGGACATTCTGCCACATCTCAACAGTTTGTTGGGCCAACGGCACCCTGCCGCCGGAGACACCCGCGTTGGCATAGATCACATCCAGGCCACCGTAGGTTTCAACACAATTGTTAATGAAGTCGGCAACATCGTCCTCGCTACCAGCGTCGGCAGTTACTGCTGTAGCGATATCGCCCGCCTCAGTGATCATGGCCACGGTCGCCGCCAGACCTTCTTCTACCATATCCACCGCCACCACCTGCGCGCCCTCACGGGCGAAAATCCGGGCACTCGCTCGCCCAATTCCGCTAGCCGCGCCAGTTACAATCGCTTTTTTACCGCTCAATCTGCCCATAATTAATTTTCTCCGGAACTAATTTTTCTTGTTCTGACTTGTCTCCACACCTTGTCCCTTTATAAGACTTTATAATGGCTCCACCCATTCTCATCTTGCGCGATATCGGCCTTACATTTGGCGGTACGCCGCTGCTGCGCGGCGCGGAACTTTCGGTTTCTCAAGGCGACCGCCTGTGTCTAGTAGGACGCAATGGCTCAGGCAAATCAACATTGATGAAGATCGCCAACGGCCAGATAGAACCTGACAGCGGCGAAATTTTCCTTCAACCTGGCGTTACCGTACGCTACCTGCCCCAGGAACCTGATTTGTCTGCACATAGCGACGTGCTGTCCTATGTCCAAGACGGCTTGACACCAGGGGATGATCGCAATCGCCCAACCCACCTTTTGGAAAAACTAGGTCTGACAGGAGAGGAAAGCCCAGCATATCTGTCCGGTGGTGAAAGCCGTCGCGCCGCACTAGCCCGGGTCCTAGCACCTGAACCGAATATTCTGCTACTAGATGAACCCACCAACCATCTCGATTTAGCCGCCATTGAATGGCTGGAAGGGGAACTGGAAACTTCGCGCTCGGCCCTAGTCATTGTCAGCCATGACCGGCGTTTTCTCTCCAACCTTTCGCGCGCCACGGTCTGGCTCAGTCATGGCGAAACCCGTTTGCTAAACAAGGGCTTTTCCGAGTTCGAAGCCTGGCGAGACAACATCCTGCAAAGAGAGGAAGTGGAACAGCACAGGCTGGATCGCAAGATCGTCCGGGAAGAGCACTGGCTGACGTACGGCGTCACCGCCCGACGCAAACGCAACCAACGGCGGCTAGCCGACCTGGTGGCGCTACGCAGGCAAAGACGCGAAGCCATTCGCCCTACCGGCAAGGTGAAGCTGAAAGTCACCGATAGCAGTCTGTCCGGAAAATTAGTAGTAGAGGCCAAGGACATTTCCAAGGCGTACAACGGCACAGCAATTGTGGCAAATTTCTCCACACGAATCCAACGGGGCGACCGGGTCGGCATCGTTGGGCCAAATGGTGCAGGCAAGACTACACTATTAAATATGCTGACCGGCGCTGTGGATCCCGATGAGGGTGTTGTCCGCCTGGGCGCCAATTTGGCTGTGGCCAGTTTAGATCAACTCCGTGAAAACCTGGATTCCAGCGCCACGTTGTCCGAGGCATTAACCAGCGGCAGTGGCAACCGGGTTAGCGTCGCCGGCCAGAATAAACATGTCATCAGCTACATGAAGGATTTCCTGTTTCAGCCGGATCAGATCGGCACCGCTGTTTCAGCTCTGTCGGGCGGCGAACGCGGCCGCGTCATGCTGGCCCGCGCCCTGGCAAAACCCTCTAACCTATTAGTGCTGGACGAGCCCACTAACGATCTCGATCTGGAAACCCTGGATTTATTGCAGGAGATGCTGGCGGATTATCCAGGCACAGTGGTTCTGGTCAGTCATGACCGGGAATTTCTTGATCGCGTTGTAACGTCAGTGATCGCGCCAGAAAGCCGCGGCCAATGGCAGGAATATGCGGGCGGCTACTCGGACTTGCAGGCGCAAAGACAAGAGATACAGCCGACCGCAGCCACCACCGTACCGGCAAAAATAAAAAAGGCCACGAAACAATCTAATCCCAACCGTAAGCTTTCCTTCAAGGACAAACACGCGCTTGAGACGTTGCCGGGACTAATCGAAACTCTGCAGCAAGAGATCGCGACCCTTGAAAAGACCCTGTCCGACCCGTCACTTTTCGGTAAGGACCCGACCGCTTTTGATATGGCATCAACTGGTCTGGCCAGTGTCACGGACGAACTAGCCAAGGCGGAAGAAGATTGGTTAATTTTGGAGATGCGGCGCGAGGAACTTGAAGCCAATTAGCGCAAAGATAGAAAGGCTGTGCCACATGCCCAAGAATTTTACAGTTGGATCGCAGGCACACCAAAGTCTAAAATACTTAAAATTTTGACAGGGGACAGGAATGAAACTCGTCTATTTCAATGACTATCAAATCGGCTTGATCAAGGATGACCGGGTGGTGGACGTCACCAAGATTTGTGGGGACATACCGCACATCGACCGCCGTGCCTTGATAAACGGATTGATCGCCCGGTTTGAGGATTACCGCGAAAAGCTAGAAACCGCGGTAGCGTCCGAAGACGAGGGGC
>CAXGCE010000458.1:0-2555 GCA_964007795.1 uncultured Alphaproteobacteria bacterium
ATAATAACTAAGGCGGCGGATACCCCCGTACGAAAGCCGTGTTTTCCGTGATCGAAATGTCTACCTGATTAGTTCAAATGCCGCTTCAGCTCCTGGATAGCGGTATCAACCAAAGCATCCGCGCGATCGCCCCGGACTTGTTGGGCAACCACGGCGGTCGCGGCAGCGATGGCAATTTCTATCGCTGTATCGCGCACTTCATTTTCTGCCTGAGCCTCAGCCAGAGCAATTTTATTCAGAGCGGCTTGCTGGCGGCGGGCAACAGATTCTTCCAGCTTCTTCTCCGCTTGCTCGGCCTCGCGCATTGCCTCTTCCTTGGCATGGGCGATGATTTCCTCCGCCTCTTTTAAAGCATCCCGCTGCTTGCGCTGGTAGGTCGCTAACAACACCTGAGCCTCTTCCCGCAGTTCCCGGGCCTGATCCAAATCGTCGGAAATTTTTTTGGCCCGTTTGTCCAGGGCGCTGGTCAGCATGCCGGGGACCTTGAGGTAAAATAAAATACCAACGAACAAGACAAAGGCTGCGCCAACCCAGAATGTTGCATCCATAACTTAGGCTCCGGTTTCCTCAATAGTCATGGCTGCATCCACTGCCGCATCCACGTCTGCCTGAGCCACCTGAGCATCCAGCAGACGTTCGGCGGCCGCCAGAGCCAGTTCCGTGGCCACACCGCGCAGTTCCACTAATGCCTCGGCCTTGGCCGCGTCAATGCGGCTCGCTGCCGCCGCAGCTTCTGCGGCAAGAGCTTCTGCAATCTCAGCATTGCGCTTTTCCGCTGCCTGGGCCGCTTCGAGTGTGGCCTGGGCGATGGTCGACTGAGCGTTTCCACGTGCCTCGGCCAGGGCCTCCTCGTACTCTACAATCACGGTTTCCGCCTGGCTTTTTAGCTGTGCTGCCTGGTCCAAGTCATTTGCGATGCGTCCATGTCGAGTTTCCAGCACTTCGGCCACACGGGGCAGTGCCACGCGGGCCATCAGCAGATACAGCGCGATAAAGGAAATCACTAGCCACACTATTTGTGGTGCGAAATCCCCCATGATAAATTGAGGCATGGTCTCGCTCCCCTTTCTCGCTTCATGACGCCGGACGAAATATCCGGCGCCGCATCAATCGCCAGGCACTGCCCGACAGTCGATTAGAAGACGAATAGGATAATCAGGGCGACAACAAGGGCAAATAGGGCGATGGCCTCAGTCAGCGCAAAGCCCAGAATTACCCTGCCGAACACGGCCTGGGCTGCACCAGGGTTACGCATGGCGCCGGCGACGTAGTTTCCGAATATCAGGCCGATGCCAATACCGGCACCACCCATAGCAATCGCCGCAAGTCCGGCGCCGATCAGCTTCGCTGCTGCTGGTTCCATTCTGAATATTCCTTTATGTGCTGGAGTTAGATGAAAGGACGATCAATGTTCCAAGTGAATGGCGTCATTGAGGTAAAGGCAGGTTAAAATGGTGAAGACGTATGCCTGGAGCACGGCGATAGCCAATTCCAGACCGGTCAGGGCGACGATCAGGGCAAACGGCAATACGCCGAAGACACCCATTTTTACCACGAACCCGCCAAACACCTTCAACATGGTGTGACCTGCCGTCATATTGGCGAACAGGCGCACAGAATGGCTTATAGGACGCATGAAATAGGACAAAACCTCAATCGGCACGACCAGGAATAGCATGACCAGCGGTACGCCCTTAGGCACAAAGAAAGATAGAAAGTTCATGCCGTGCTTGGTGATACCTATAAAACTGGTCAATAGGAACACCGCCAGAGCCAGAGTGATTGTCACTGCAATGTGGGAGGTCACTGTGTAGCTATAGGGTAGCATGCCGAGGAGGTTACACATGACGATGAAGCTGAAAAGGGAGAATACAAAGGGGAAGTACTTACGGCCTTCCGCGCCAATGGTCTCCTTGATCATGTCGGCGATGAATTCGTACCAGAGTTCAGCGACAGATTGCCAGCGCCCCGGAACCATGGCCCGGCGTGATGTAGTCAACACCAGAAACAACGTGGCGACGGCAACGGCAGCGAACATGAAGGCGGCCGCCTTTGAAAAGGAAATATCTAGACCACCCAGCTGCCAGTCGTTCATGCGGCCAATGACGAACTGGTGCATCGGACTACTTTGATCAATGTGGCGTTCAACGCTCACACCTGTCTCCCCTCTCCATCTTCGCCCAGACCGTTTGACAATTTGGCCTGCGATTTCTTTTGCAGTGCCGCCGTCGCCTGGGCGTCAATCCTTAACGCGGTTCGCACCGCATTATTGATGCCAATCGCCCCGCCAAGAAACAGGAAGATCAGCATCAACCACGGTTTTGTCCCAAACCAGTAATCCAGGGCCCAACCAATGGCTGTACAAACCACAAGTGCGACGACGATTTCAATGGAAATGCGCCATGCCACGCCAAGTGCGCTTCCCGCTGCTGCATCCGCATCCTGTTCCTCCGCCGTCTTATCAAGGCCCGCGGCATGGCGGGCCTTAGAAATTCGACCACCCAATTCACCCAAGGATTTTATCTCCTTGGGGCCGGGGTATTGCTGGTCAGGCA
>CAXGCE010000459.1:0-2530 GCA_964007795.1 uncultured Alphaproteobacteria bacterium
GTGGCATAGTTATTGCCAGCCACTCCAAAGCTACGTCGGGCAATGATTGTGAAAACGGGTACCTTGATCTGGGAAAAGGCTACCATCCATTCACCACCTTTGCGGATGGTGCCGGCAATTTCATGTTCCAGTCCCACCGCAAAGCCGGGGTTATCTACTAGATTGAGGATGGGAATGTGGAAAACGTCGCACAGATCGATGTGACGGGTCAGCTTATCACAACCATCCGCCGTAAGAGCACCACCGTTAACGTGGCGGCTATCGGAAGCAATGACACCTAGGGAATGACCGTTGAAACGCACAAATCCGGTAATCTGGTCCGTGCCCCATAACGGCCCCACTTCAAAGAAAGAGCCCTTGTCCGCCAACAAGCGGATTACCTTCCGCATATCAAACGTGGCCATACGGCTCCGCGGGATCAACGTGAACAGTTCCTCTTCCCGCCGGTCTGCGGGGTCACTGGGATCCGGAGGCGACACGGGTGATGCTTCGTACACGCTAGATGGCAGATAGGAGAGGAAACGCCGTGTAATAGCCACAGCGTCTTCCTCCGATTCGGCCAGATTATCTACCGAACCGTTGGTGCAATGTATACGCCAATCTCCCAATTCCTCCTTAGTGATGTCGTAGCCCATGGCATGGCTGACCACGGGCGGCCCAGCAACAAATAGCTGTGCGATATCCCTTACCATGACAGAGAAATGCCCCAGAACGGCCTTGGCTGCGCCGATGCCTACGACGCTGCCTAAAAGAACATTGACCACAGGTACTGTACTTAATTGCTCAGTATAGAGTTCGCTGCCCAAATGACCCGGCAGGAACGATCCGCCGCCACCCGTGACCCGTGGCCTGCCAGCCTTGATGGCACCGGAACTTTCCTGCACATCGCTTTCGCCTACCTTTTGTTGCTGCGGCACCATAGTTGCGACGCTGCCACCACCCGACGAACCATCCAGCAACCGGATCGATGGCGCCTGCAATTCAATGGACAGTTGATCAAGATAACGACTCTTGGAACCAATAGCGCCATCCGCGTGCCCGCCACGGGATGTAAAATCATCCGCGCAGACGATAGCTGTATGGTCGTCAATCTTTCCCCAACCGCCTACATGGTTGGCTGGGGTGAAGGCCTCGATGCCGCCTTCTTCGTTGTAAGTAGCAAATCCCGCAATGCTGCCCACTTCCTGAAAGGTGTCGTCATCCAGAAGTAGAGAGATGCGTTCCCGGCAGGTGAGTTTCCCCCGAGAGCGTTGCCGCACCACACCCGGATCCGTCGATCCTGGTGCAAGACGTTCTTCGGCCAGACGTTGAAGGGTTTTCACCTCATCCAGCACCAATGTCCAGGTTTCATTGGGGTCGCGAGCCACAAAATCCTGCTCTGCATCACCTGTATCGGGCGTTATGGCGGCAACAATCTGTCCCGCAATTACATCATCACCTTCCCGCACACCCTGTAGTGCCGTAATCGTCCCAGAACAAGGTGCGGGCACAGCTGCCTCCATTTTCATGGCGCTAATCACCAGCACCGTTTCGCCGGCTTTGACGCGCGCTCGTTCGACCAGGGCTATTTTCACAACATTACCGGCCATGGGACATTCCACGCCACTCGCACTGTCTGATAATTCCAGGGGCGGCAAGTGGGATTCAAGGGGCACAGTTGCCTTTCTAGACCCCGGGCCCATCAGTTTAGTGGCCTGTTGTTCTAAAAAGCCGACCGTATCGCCGCTTGGTGGCTGCGCCGCCATGATCGAGATATCCGGATGTTCCGTCATGAAGGACGTCCGGGCATCGCCACCGCAAACTTCCGCTTGTTCCAAAATAGCTCTTATTTGTGCCAAATTGGTGGGCAACCCACCAATCTGGAACTCGTCCAAGGCACCGAGAGTGCGGGTAACCGCATCGGTCAGGCTGCCACCAATCTGAGATGTGCAAATTAGCTTAGCCAAAAGTGGATCAAATTGCGCTGGCGGGGCATAGCCCAGGTAACCGCATGCATCGACCCGCACGCCAGAGCCCGACGGCTCCTTATAACCGGTAATAACCCCAACGCCCTGTGCAACTATCCGGGCCTGAATTGAATATCCCCTGGGTGCGGCGATGTTAGTCTGATCGGCAAGACCGAGATTTTCAAGACTCGCGCCGCCTGCAATTTGGAACTGCGTAGCGACTAGATCAATACCCATGACTTGCTCAGTCACAGTATGCTCGACCTGAATGCGGGGATTGCATTCAATAAAGTGATAAGTACCTTCCTCCGGTGAAACTAAAAACTCCACTGTACCGGCGTTGACGTAGTTCGCCGCCTTGACCAATTTTATAGCGTCGTCATGCATTTTTTGCCGCAGGGATTCCTCCAGGCCAGCGGCAGGGGCGATCTCAACGACTTTTTGATTATGGATCTGTACCGAGCAGTCCCGCTCATACAGATGAATTGTCTCACCCATGGCATCCGCCAAGATCTGCACCTCAATATGGCGGGGCCGCTGGATAAGTTTTTCCATAAAAACGTCGTCGTCGCCGAAGGCTGCCA
>CAXGCE010000460.1:0-2526 GCA_964007795.1 uncultured Alphaproteobacteria bacterium
TCAAGCAGTTTGCTCAGCAGCCCGTCCCCAATTTTTCAGAATCTAAATTCCAAGGCGCCTTGCAGCGTGGTTCAGGCGGCGCACGACCTCATGCCGTGGCCAGATTGAGCTCCCGATCTGGCTCCGTGGCATCGGCCCGATCCTTTGCAACGCCGTCACATTTATCCCCGATGGGTCTTATTGTCGGCGGGGTCTTTGCCCCGCTTGTCTTCGCGAAACCATATAATAGACCTATGGCGTTCGATACAACCTAATATCACATCTTGACAGGAGCAAAATGGACATGGGCAAAATGCCTAATGGCCTGGAGGCTTGACCCAGGCCATTAGGCAAGGCTTATCAAGGACCGTGATTGCGCCACACGTGCCTTTGGAGAAGACGTGCCTTTGGACAAGTTAGGCCTTGGATAGGAGTTTTTGATGATCAAACGTTATGCCGAAAAATATCCCGCCTTCGAATATGACAGCCCCGGCGACCGAATTTTGCGTATCACCTTCAACAAGCCCGAGACTTATAACTCACTGGACGCGCAAGGGCACCGGCAGTTGGCCTACATCTGGCGGGATATTGACGAGGATCCCGATATCAGTTGCGTAATTTTGGCAGCTAAGGGCAAAGCGTTCTCCTCAGGTGGCGACTTCGGTATGATCCGCAACAATATCGACAATTGGAATGATACGGTGGGTGCCTGGAAAGAGGCACGGGACCTTGTATATAACATCATCAATTGTTCTAAACCGATCATTTCGGCCGTGAATGGCGTGGCGGTGGGAGCTGGCTTAGTTGCTGCCCTGTTGGCGGACATTTCGATCATTGCAAAATCCGCGCGGATCTTGGATGGACATGTGCGTCTGGGCGTCGCTGCGGGCGATGTGGCCTGCATCAACTGGGTCATTCTGACAGGTATGGCCAAGGCGAAATATCATCTGCTGACAAACGAACCTGTTTTCGGCGAAGAGGCCGAGCGGATCGGTTTGTTCTCACTCTGCACAGAAGATGACGAATTGCAGGACAAGGCATTGTCCGTGGCCGAAACCCTTGTTGCCGGCCCGCCCAACGCAATCCGCTGGACCAAACTGGCATTAAACAACTGGTATCGCATGGCCATGCCCACGTTTGAAAATTCCCTTGCCCTGGAAATGCTGGGCTTCAAGGGCCCAGAGGCCAAAGAAGGTTTGGCAGCACATTTGGAAAAGCGTCAGCCAAATTGGGACCCAGTTTCGCCGCTCTAGGTTCAACGGATAATGCCGGCAGATAGTTGACCTATTCACTTAGTTCCAGGGTTAGCCATTCGCCTAATTGCCGCCGCCGGACCAGATACAATCCTTGGGCCCGGTAAGCTGCGCGCACCTGTGCATCCTGTTTTGCCAACAAGCCAGATAGAACAACGCGGCCGCCAGGTGCCAAGTGCGCCGCGATCTGGGGCGCCAGGCGCTGTAGGGGCCGGGCTAGAATATTAGCGACGATTAAATCGTACGGTGCGCCCTCCGATAGCGCGGGATTTGCGAAGCCGTCGGAAATGACTGGCCGCACCCAGGGGTGAAGCCGGTTCACCCGTGCGTTAGCGCTCGTCACAGTCACGGCCCAAAAATCTATATCGGAAGCAACGATCGGTACACGCCATAGCCGAGCCATGGCTAGAGCTAATACCCCCGCGCCGCAGCCCAGATCTAGAGGCCGTCTGAACCGCAGGATCTTGGCCAAATGATCTAGAGCCAGCAGGCAGCCGTAGGTAGACTCGTGACGCCCGTTGCCAAAGGCTCTGCCGGCGTCCACTTCCAAGGCAAAGGCGCTGCCAGGCGCCCTGCCCCTGTCATGGGCACCATGGACAAAGAACCGGCCGGCTTTGATCGGAGGTAGGGCACGGTGGGACTCGGCAACCCAATCCTTTTCGGGCAAGGCCTTCAAGATCAAGTCCGGGGCCGGTAGGTTCAGGCTCGCGGCTGTTAATGCTAGCCGGATTTCAAGATCTGATTGGTCCAGAGGTCCTTGCAAAAGCATCTCGAACGACCAGAGGCCGCCCGGCGTCGTTTCAAAACTGGAACATGCTAAGGCATCCACTCCGAGCGCATCCTCAAGCGCTGAGACGGCTAGGCGCGGAACCACGACAATCGCTTGCCAGATATCGGTCGCGGTCATGCAGGCTGTACGAAACTATCAAGAACTTTTTTCGCGCCAGCTTTATCGAAGGCGATGGACAGCTTGTTGCCTTCAATGTCCTCAATCAGGCCATAACCGAATTTCTGGTGGAACACCCGTTCGCCGATGGCATAGTCGGATATGGCCGGATCCGTACTGATGACCTGTTCCGCTTGGCCCTCGATATAGCTTGGCGGTGGTGCCGCTTGGGGCGCTTGGCGCATGCGGCTTGATGATGGTCCGTCCGAGAATGTAAAAGCCCCGGGCGCCATCACTTCGGTGAGAGGATCGGCACCGCCGTTGAACAGGCCCGGTTCCGTTTCAGTTTCAATATGTTCGACCGGTAGTTCTTCGATAAAACGGCTTGGCAGGGACATGTTCCAACGG
>CAXGCE010000461.1:0-2515 GCA_964007795.1 uncultured Alphaproteobacteria bacterium
GCACAACTGTCGGATCTACTGGCTAACTTGAGCCCGGATTTGGTTTTTTACAATGCCGGTGTTGACCCCCATCATGCCGATGATTTAGGAAAATTAGCCCTAACGGACGAAGGCCTGGCGCGCCGGGATTCAATGGTTATTGCGGCTTGTGCCCGCCGAAACCTCCCCGTCGCCTGTGTCGTAGGTGGCGGATATGATCGCAACGCAGTGTTGCTGGCTCAGCGTCACGCATTGTTATACCGTGCGGCGGATCATATATTCCAGAGTATGATAGGATTGGCCAGTGCGGTATCTGCTGTTTCTCATTAGTTTCTTGTTGCTGTCTCCCGCCTGGGCCGGAGAGGGCTTGGATGTTCAGGGTTGGGCCCGCGCCACGGCGACCAAAGCGCGCAATGGTGTAGTGTATATCACGATAAAAAATTCGTCAGATGCAGGGGATCGTTTGTTGTCCGGAAAATCGCTCGTGGCAAAAAGTGCGGCTCTGCATAATCATGTCATGGACAGCGGTGTAATGAAAATGCGCCCCGCCGGCAGCATCGAAATTCCAGCTTATGGTACGGTCATCATGAAGCCGGGTGGGTTACATGTGATGCTCATGGGATTGAAATCGCCGTTGGTAAAAGGTGGCTCCTTGCCCTTAACTTTGACGTTCGAGAAGGCCGGCGACATGACGATCCAAATTAAGATTATGGGTATGGGCGCCAAAGGAGTAGGCGAGACGTACAAGATGCGTGGCAAGAAAGAACATAAACATTAGGATAGGGTGGACGTCTTATGAGCAAGGAAGTTGATTATTACGTTTCACTAGCCTCGCCATACACCTACATGGGTGGCCGGCGCCTGCCGGAGATTATTGAGAGTACCGGCGCAGCCTTCCATATCAAACCTGTGATTGGCAGTCAGTTGTTGGCAGCGACAGGTGGACTGCCCGTTCCCAAACGCCATCCTGCCCGCCTGGCCTATCGTCTCGTGGAGTTGGAACGTTGGAAGCGCCATTGGTCCATACCCATGAATATAGAGCCAAAATTTTTTCCGGTGGATGACGGCAAGGCTGCCCATATGGTGATTGCGGCACGGCAGTTGGGTCAAGACGCCATTGCCTTGTCCAATGCCTTCCTGGCCTGTGTTTGGGAGGCGGAGCAAGATATATCCGATCTTTCGGTTTTGATCACTGCCGCAGATCAGGCGGGCTTTGATGGGCAAGCTTTGGCGGAGAGAATTGACGCTGATGACGTTGCGGCAATACATCAGGCTAACACGGACGAGGCCATCGAGCATGAAGTCTTTGGTATGCCTTGGTTCATCCATGACGGTGTGCCGTACTGGGGTCAGGATCGCATTCGTTTCCTGACCAAGGCTTTGCAGGCCTAACAGGCTGTCATGCCGATTAGGGTCATCGTCAATCCCGCCGCCGGTCAGGGTGCCTGCGGCAAGGCTTGGCCCGAGATCGAGGCTGGTTTGCGCTCCGCGCTAGGAGATATTGATGTCGCCATAACTGCGCGCGCAGGAGATGAGACTGATTTGGCCCGACAGGGCATTGCCGATGGAGCAGAACATTTTATCGCCGTTGGTGGTGATGGCACCATGAATGGTGTGCTGAATGGCATCATGGGCGATGGCGTCCCCGACAACGACCGGGTTCGACTTTCTGTTATTCCCGCTGGCACGGCCAATGAAATGGCGCGCGCAATCGGCTTTCACGGGGACCCGGCGGGCGCTATTCAAAGCATCGCATCGGGGCGTGTCCAGCGCTTCGATTTGCTGCAGGCTGAATGCGTCGGCCTTGATGGTGACGCGCACCGCCATTTTGGCACCCTGGCCATATCTTGGGGCGGCGCGGCTGAGATCGTCCATCGTACGAACAATTCCAGATTTCTAAAAAAGCTGGGCGGTCGGTTCAGTTACTATGCCAATACGCTGATCGTGACGCTCACCTACCCAATGCAGAATTGCGACCTGACAGTTGATGGCCGGCAAATCAAGGACCAAGTTTACTATTCAGGCCTAGTATGTAACATGGAGTTCCTGGGCGGCGGCATGCGCCTGGCTCCCGGCGCCGATCACACTGATGGTGTGGCCAATTTCCTGTTCTTCAAGGATATCCCGCGGCGGGAAATCATTTTTCAAAAGCCTGGCTGGCTGTTTGATGGTCATCACGTTGATCACGAAAAAGTAGATTATTTTCCTGGTCAGGTGTTTGAGGTCGAAAGTGATACCCATGCGCTAGTTGATGCCGATGGCGAAACTATTGGCCGGCTACCTCTAAAAGTATGGACACTCAAGCAGGCGTTGAGTGTCATCGGCTAGGGGTATTGATCCGGTACACTAAAGGATAGGAAACTCTCTTTATTTTTGATCAAAGCAACCGGGATTTATAGGTCTCGGCGTTGATAGTTGTCGCCATTTTGTTCTTAATTTCTCACCAACAAACTAACCTCTATCCTTTGGGATACCGGTAGCATTTGTAGGTATATTCTCCAACGTTCGGCATAATTTAAGTATATGATTAATAGTT
>CAXGCE010000462.1:0-2501 GCA_964007795.1 uncultured Alphaproteobacteria bacterium
CCGGAGCCGGGGAACGGGTCTTTACCGCTGGGGTCGATTTAAAACATCGATCCCGGGAGCGGGAGGCGGATGAAGCGCAGCGTGCAAAATGGCAAGAAATGGCTTTGGAAACGACCTCCTTGATCGAACGATGGCTTTTTCCGAAACCAATAATCGCACGTGTCAACGGTTTTGCACTGGGAGGTGGTCTGGAACAGGCCTTAGCTTGCGACATCATTGTTGCCGCAGATCATGCAGAATTCGGACTTCCTGAACCCCGCCGTGGCTTAATCGCCGGATCAGCTGGTGTCCATCGATTGCCTCGTCAAATTGGTTTGAAACCAGCTATGGGTTATATGCTGACAGGGCGGCATATGACGGCGCAGCGAGCCTACGAACTTGGATTGGTCAATCAGGTCGTGCCGATGGAGAGGTTGGATCAAACGGTTGAGGAGTGGGTTTCCGATATTTTGCGCTGTGCGCCCTTGGCCGTCAGGGCAACCAAGCAGGCCGCTATGTGCGGCCTGGGTCACTCGCTCCCACAGGCCTTCTACACTGCTTACCCTGCTGAACGTTTACGCCAGAATTCTGAGGATGCCTACGAAGGCCCACGCGCATTTGCCGAAAAACGCTCGCCCAACTGGACGGGGAGGTAGGGTTTGGCAATCCGACTATTTTAGCAAGGGCGATCACTATTGTAGAAATTTCTTATTTAGAGAATTTTTTGATCCGCATGATGGCGGAAAGATGATCAAGAAGGTGTAGTTACTAGCCACACAACAAATTCGTACAGAATAGCACGGGAGTAGGAACCATGGCCGAGATCAAAATAGGGCCGGCAATTGTCGACTATTTGTTATATGTAAAGGAAGACAGCGGCATCCTCTGGATCAAGTTTAACCGGCCGGAAAAGATGAATGCCCTCTATGGTACTGCAGAGGCGCTGGGAACTGTTGCCAAGGTAGGCGAGTATATGCGAGCGGGAGATGATGATCCTGACGTACGAGTGATTGTGCTCACTGGTGTAGGTCGCGGTTTCTGCTCTGGTGCCGATCTCAAGACCCGCCCTTCCAAAAGCGAAGTTGGCCCTAGCGTTGATGGTGCCCGCGGTAGCCATGTAGGGCCGGATGCTGCCCGGCAACATTTCTATCACGGGTTTACCAAATTACACCGCGACATCTCTATAATACGCAAGCCAACTATCGCTATGATCAATGGGGCCGCGGTAGGATCTGGCATGGACATGGCGCTCCATTGCGATATTCGCATCGGCTGCGAGGCGACACGGTTCATAGGCTATCAGCAAGCTGGTCAGATCATAGAAAACGGCGGCTGTTATTATTTGCCAAAAATGGTTGGGCTGGGTCGGGCGTTAGAATTCGCGTATACAGGCATGCTATCGGCTGAACGAGCGTACGAATGGGGTATGTTGAACCATCTTGTCAGTTCGGAAGAACTCGAAACCACCACGCGGGAACTTTGTGAACGTATTATCGCCCAGCCGCCGCTAGTTCAATGGACATCCAAGCGGATCATGCGAGCTGCTCTTGACAGTTCGCTGGAGACTACGATGACCCTGACATCGAACGCCGGCGGAATTTTGCAGAGTTCCGGAGACGCCAAGGAAGCCCGCCTTGCCTTCGTTGAGAAGAGAATGCCAAAGTTTAAAGGCATTTGAAGCCTGACGAAAACCCCGTATTTCCCAGACCGTATTCCAGAGAATAAATTAGCAGGTTTCTGATTGCTCTAATTTACGTTAGTGCCGCTTTCAGACGATCTGCGGCCAGGCTTTGGGCAGCGACAGAATCGTCCAATAAAGGCGCCCAGGAAAAAAAGCCGTGGATCATCCCCTCATAATTTACATGTTCGCAATCGACACCGTCAGCTATGAGGCGTTCGCCACAGGCGTGGCCTTCGTGGGCGAGGATATCGCATTCCGCCGTGATCAATAGTGTTTTAGGGAGGCCGGCAAAAGTCCCGGCGCGGGCGGGAGAGGCCCGCCAGTCTTTTAGATCTTCGTCACTGTTCAAATAATGCTTGCGGAAGTAGGGAATTGAATCTGCTGTCAGCGGGCCGTAGCCCTTGCCGAAGGAAGCGTAAGTTGGTGTGCCTCCCAAGTAATCCATAACGGGATACACCAGCATCTGGAAGGCTAGGGAGACGCCGTCGTTGTCTCTTGCTAGCAGAGAGGTGACCAAGGCCAAGTTGCCACCTGCACTGTCGCCACCCACACTAATCTTATCCGCTGTGACACCCATACTATCCACATTTTCATATAACCATTTCGTGGCGCCATAGCAGTCATCGACGGCCGCGGGAAATTTTGACTCTGGTCCCATTCGGTAATCCACCGACATGACTAAAATTTTTGCATCGCGGCAAATTGCGCGGCAGACGGAGTCATGGGAGTCCAGATCACCGATAACATGGCCTCCCCCATGGAAGTAGACCATAGCGCCGATGGGCTCTTCAGCCGCTTCTGGTCTATAAATCCGCACCGGTATTGCCCTTGCGGGCCCCGG
>CAXGCE010000463.1:0-2499 GCA_964007795.1 uncultured Alphaproteobacteria bacterium
AATACCAACCTTTTTCAAGAATTTTCTAATTTCCATATTCAAATTATCTTCATTCATGTTATTCCTTTCTAGTTTTCATTTTAATTTTTTTGTGCCCTATTCACCTAATAAAAACATGAATATAAAAAACACTGTGACAAGAGTAACTGTTGTTTTTTAGAAAGAAGATGCAGAGAAAGAGAAGGAAATGTGTTGGATTTTAACCAGTAATTTGGAGGTCAGACGAGCGATAATATATCGATTTCACAAGAATTACAAATATCTAAGCGTCGAGGCCGCAAGGGAAAAACTGACTGTAAATCTTGCCGTGCCGGCGATGCTTAACTTTATGCTGCAGGTCCCGGATTTCCAGAGTTATGATTTTTCGCATCTACGCTGGATCATGTCTGGCGCCTCGCCGGTTCCGGCCAGCCTGATCGAGACCTACAAGGATATCGGCATCGAAGTGCACCAGGTCTATGGTATTACGGAGGCGGGAGGCCCCGGCACCCTGATCAGCCCCGATGATGCCATGGTCAAAATCGGCTCTGCGGGCAAGGCGTTCTTCCATACCACGGTCAAGGTGGTGGACGGGGACGGCAAGGAGACTGAACCCGGCGAGCCGGGCGAGTTGTTGATCAAGGGTGCCCATGTGATGAAGGGCTATTGGAATAATCCCAAGGCTACGGCTGAGACAATCCGTGACGGCTGGCTACATACTGGAGATATTGCATTGCGGGACGAGGACGGCTTCATCACCATTCACGACCGGGTCAAGGATATGATTATTTCAGGGGGTGAAAACGTCTATCCGGCGGAGTTGGAAAATGTAATTACCTCCCATCCAGGCGTAGCCGATGTGGCGGTGATCGGACAGGACAGCGGTCGCTGGGGGGAGAGCCCTTTCGCCGTGGTAGTCCGAGCGGATGAAACTTTGACCGAAGCCGCTGTCTTGAAACATTGCGACGGCAAACTTGCTCGCTTCAAGCAGCCTAAGGGTGTCGGTTTCATCGAGGAAATTCCGCGCAATCCCACGGGAAAACCGCTTAAACGTGTGCTCCGGGATCAGTTTCCCGGACCTGCTCCCGAGTAAAATTGGGGAAAGATAAACGCCATGAACGTCGTGCAGATGCAGCATAAAGTCAGCGAGTCCGAATGGCAGACCAGGTTAGACTTGGCCGCTTGTTATCGATTGGTTGCTCACTATGGCTGGACCGACCTGATTTTTACGCATCTTTCGGCCCGGGTGCCTGACTCTATCGGTTCGTCAGAGGGAGAAGCGTTTCTCATAAATCCCCTGGGCTATTTGTTCCACGAGATTACCGCCTCGTCCTTAGTCAAGGTGGACCTGGATGGCAAAATCCTGTCCGAGACGGATTATCAAATCAATCCGGCAGGCTTCACCATCCATAGCGCCGTGCATGGCGCCCGGCCCGACGTGGGCTGCGTGATGCATCTGCATACCGATGATGGGGTGGCTGTGTCATCCCAGGCGGATGGCTTGCTTCCTCTGACCCAGACGGCCATGACCATCGTGCCCAATTTGGCCTATCATGACTATGAGGGTATTGCTCTGAGCCACGACGAACGTGAACGTCTGATCGCTGACCTAGGAGACAGCAATGTCATGGTTCTGCGTAATCACGGCACCTTAAGCTGCGGCGAAAACGTGTCGTCGGCTTTCCTTAACATATACTTACTGGAACGGGCTTGCAGCATGCAGGTGCGCGCCCTGTCCGGCGGCGCGAAATTGAACATGCCGTCAACCGATGCTATTCAAACCGTGGCCAATCAAATTTCCGACACCAATCTACCTTTGGCTGAATTGGCCTGGCCCGCTCTGTTGCGAATGCTGGACGCTCAGGATCGGACCTATCGCGATTGATGGATGCGGAATTTCCTTCCCGACCACCTGCCGGTTTCATTGCATCGACGACCCGAGGGCCTTTCTCCACCCGCAACGGACCCTATTTCCACAAGGTAGAAACGGGTGGTCGGTTCTGGCACGGCGTGCGGGTTCAAGACCGTCATTGCAATGCGCATGGCGGCCTGCATGGTGGCATGATGTCCGCCTTTGCCGATGGGTTGCTAGCTACGGCTGTTAGCCGGCAGACAAAACGGCGCGGGGTTACCGTGCGCATGGTTTGCGATTTGATTGAGGCCGTTGTCGTCGGCACCTGGTTGGATGGTACGGCCTGGGTTACTGGGCAGGAGGGCGAAATGGCCTATGCAGAGGCCGAGGCTTTCGCCGACGGGAATTTGGTCTTCACCGCATCTGGTGTATTTAGAACCTTTGAAAGGTAAGTTCTGCGACAGTCCTTGGCAGCGCCAGGGTTTGTCTCTTTAATGCCACTAGGCCCAATTTGCGCCAAATATTGGGACGTCACCTTGCCAGTATAATTATTGGATTCTCTATTCTATCGCTTAGAAGGTCTTCTTAGTTAACAGCCCTCAATCTTAAGAACTGAATTTGTCGACCTTATTCATATAGCAGGGAATCCCGTTGCCATCGTGTAAACG